>CALGHC010000870.1 GCA_937915965.1 uncultured Myxococcales bacterium | reverse complement strand
CTGCCGCGTGGCCGGGCCGCGCGCGCTCGCCACCGCCACGGGCGGGTCGCGGCGATCTTTGTTGCCGCCGTTCTCGCTTGGCTCGTGCCGCTCACCATCCTTGCAGGGGGGCCGGCTGCGCTGTGGGAGGTGGCCAACCGCTTTGTCGCTGGCCATTTCCAGGTGTGGGGCGGCAGCGTCGTGTCGGACGGCGTCAGCGGCCGGATGGCGGCCTTCACCTGGAACATCGGGATGTGGGCGATCGGTCCATTCGCGCTGGGCCTCGCCGCTGTCGCGGCGGTGATCGGCGTCGCGCTCGGTTTGCGCCGGGCGAGTCCGTCTGCCACCGCCGATCCGTCTGCCACCGCCGATCCGTCTACTGCCGCCGCTCCGCCTGCCGCTACGGCTCTGTCTACTGTCGCCGGGCCGGCAACCTTCCGCGTCGACGCGCGCGCCGATCTGGTCACGCTCGCCCTGGTCGCCGCGCCCTACCTGGTCTGGATCGCGCTGGCCCAAAACCCCGAGAAGGCCCGCCACGTGTTGCCGCTTGTGCCGCTCCTGCTTTGCGCTGCCGCCACCATGGCCGGTGGTCTTCGCTCTCGCCTGGCGGCTTCGCGGTTTTGGCTGCTGACTCGTTGGCTGCCAGCGGCGGCGAGCTTGTTGGTGCTCGTCGCCAGCGCGCCGCGCCTGGTCGAACAGACCCGTGTCGCCCCGCCCGCCGTGCAGATGGCCGATTGGATCGCCGCTCGATATCGGCCCGATCAGCTTCTGGTTCTCGCTGGCGAAGAGACCGGCGTCTTGCAGCATCTGCTGCCCGCCTGGCGAAGCGCCCGCGCGACCGACGCGGCGACGGCCCTCGCTGCCCTTCGACGCCGCGGTCTGCCCGCGACCCTCCTGTTCACCTCGTCGGTGGGTGGCCTCGACGCCGTGCGTGGCGAGCTTGAGCCCCTCGCGCGGTTCGTTCGGGACCCGGCGATCGATCGCCATGACGCGGACTTGCAGCTCTTTCGTCTGGTGCCGCGCCGCGCCTCCCCCGCAGCGGTCGATGACGTCAGCCTGGCGTCGCAGCCGTCGTCGCTGTCGCCTCCACCGGCCTTTGAACAGGAGCCTCGCTCATGAACCGCCCTGCGCTCGCACACTTTGTGCCCGGTCGCGCCTCGCCTCGTCGGGCCGTCTTCCGGCTGGCGCTGGTCTCGTCGTTGGTGGCGATGCCGACGTTGATGGCCTGCGAGAGTCGGCTCGACGGGCCGCAGGTTCAGCCCGCCGCGACCGCTGATCCGGGCGGCAATATCGTGCCGATCACAGCAGATGGCAGCTACGGCGTGCCTTGCTTGATCATCGAAGTCGGCCAGACCGTCGAGTGGCGCAACGAGGCGCCGTCGGTCCCCACCGACATCACCAGCCTCGGCGAACCGGTCGAGCTGTATTCGCCCAACCTTGTCGCCGCTGGCGGTCACGTCGCCACCCGGCAGGGGCCGGCCGGCCCCGTCGATTACGTCTGGTGGCGCCACACGTTCACGCAGCGCGGCGTCTACGAGTACTACGACAGCCAGCGCGCCCAGCCGGGTCAGAAGGTCGTCGATCCTTACTACGGCACCGTCACGTGGGTGGGCGTCAGCGCGGATCTGAACACCGGCGTGGTCTGCGTCGAGGAGCCCGGAAGCGGCCAGTGTGACTGGGTCTGCTGCACCAAGGCGGCGGACTGCCCCACGAGCCAGTGCTGCGAGCCGAATGGCCGGCGTTGCCTGCTCACCTCGCCCAAGGCGCCGGTGTGTCAGGGGACTCCGGCGCTGCGGGAGTTTCAGTGTTTTGCCGACGACGACTGCGGCGTTGGCACGGTCTGCGCCGAGACCACGGCGCAGAAGGACGGCCACGCGGTGGTTACCGCCAGCCACGTGTGCATCAGCCCATGATCGCAGGCTGGCGACCTCCGTTGCCGAGCGACGATCGACCCCAACTTCCATGGAGCGAAGACATGAACACCCACCCAGCCAACCCCGTCTCTGCTGCCCATGCCGGCACCGCCGCGTTCCAACGGCTGCGTCGCGGTGCCGCTCGTGCGGCCCGACTCCTCGCTTGTCTTGTGTTGGTCGCGGGCTGTGACAGCGAGCCGGCCGCCACGCCAACCGACGCCGGCAACGGCGGGCAGTCCGCGGCTGGCTACGCGCCATTCTCTCTCGCCAACCTGCAAAGCCAGCAGGCCCGGGTCGGCGCGTACAGCGCGATCGGGGCGATCCGCAAGGCCGCCAGCTTCTCAGCAGCCGACTTCGGCGACGACTGCACCTCGTGGAGCCCCGCCGCCACCGAGTCGGCAGACCCCACCAAGATCGCGAGCTTGTACATCGAGACCGCTTCGCTCGCGGCGAAGGTGGCGGGGCGCAAGGACGATCACGCCTGGAACGTTGGTGCGGCCATTGGCGCTGAGATTCACGCTGACATCTGTGCGGCGATCGGAGCCGGCAGCAAGACAGATGCCGCCACCGCCAAGGACGCCGTCGGTGGCATCGGCTGGCACGCGCAGGTCGTCGACAAGAGTCTGCAGCACTTCTTCTACCAGTCGGTCTTTCACGAGCTGAGCGCCGGCGCACGCAAGAACTGGGACGAGGCGGTCGGCTACTTCGGTGCCGATCTCGGCGGCGACCCCGCCAAGGCGCAGGGCATCGCCGCGACGACCCGGTCGCGCGATAGCGGCTGCAAGACCACCTACCACGCCTCGATTCTCGCCAAGATGAAGGCCGGCGCGGTCGCGCTCGACGCCGCCCTCACCGCCGCCGGCAAGACGGGCAACGAGGACGCGCTCGTGCCGCTGCCCGCCGACGTGCAGGGCATCGTCGACGACGTTGACCGGATGCTGCGCGAGGTCTTTGCCCTCTCCGTCGCCCACGAGCTGATCGAGCTGAAGGCTGGCGACAATCCGACGATCAAGCTCATCGAGGCGCGCATGTACTGGCGCATCCTTGAGCCGTTCGTGCTCGGTTGGGATGCGGATCACGGCACCAGCCACGCAGCGACGATCGCGGCCGAGCTCGACAAGGACGCCGCCGCTTCGCTCGACCCGGACGCGGTGCTCGCTGGGCTCGAGGCCGTCTTCGCCCTCAACGCCGAGACCATCTGTGATTGATCGACTGTTGCCGTTGCCGTTGCCGTCGCCGTCGCCGTCGCCGTTGCCGTTGCCGTTGCCGTTGCCGTCACCGTCCTCGTCGGCCTCGCGCCGGCACACCGGAGCCGCCATGCCCGCCGTCCGCTCCAGCTGCGTCGCGATCCCGCCCCGTGTGCCCGGGGATGGCGATCGCCCGCTCGGCCTCGCGCTCGCGACCTGCGCTGCGTTCTTGTGCTGCGGTGCCGCGCCGGCCCTGGCAGTGCCGACAGAGGCTCCGTCGGCAGGCCACACGGCGGCAGATCACCCGGCGGCCGTCGCCGCGTCGGCGCTGCTCGCACCAGCAGCGACGCCGACCGACGGCCCTGTTCTCGACCTCGACGGCGCCGAAGCCTTCGAGGCCGCCCCCGCTGAAGCGGCGTCGGCGGGCGCGCGTGGGCCCGCTTTGCACCTCGACGGGGTCGGTGATGACAACGCGGCGCGCGCCCTGCGCTACCGCACCAGCCTGCTCAACAACCTGACCGACAAGCTCGGAGCGATGGGTCACCCGACTGTCCTCGGTGGCTATGGCGAGGTCGAGTTTCGCAAAGAATCCGGACAGGATTCGCGATTCGTCCACCACCGCTACGTCCTCTTCATCTACAGCGAGATCTCGCCGCGGGTGTCGACCTCGACCGAGTTCGAGGTCGAGTTCGGTGGCAGCCCGGCCAAGCGAGATGGCGTGATGGAGGCTGGCGAGGCCCTGCTTGAGTTCGCTGTAGTCGACCTTCGCTTGACCGACTGGCTGACCGTTCGCGGGGGAATCGTGCTGGTGCCGTTTGGCGCCTTCAACTTGCGCCACGACGCGCCGACTCGCGATCTCACCGACCGGCCGATGGCGCTGACAACGGTGACGCCGACCACGTGGTTTGAGGCCGGCGCAGGGATCCTCGGCGGCTGGAGTTGGGGAGACACCCGGCTGTCCTACGAGCTGTACGCGATCAACGGCCTGGACGCGCGGATTAGCGAGGCACACGGCCTCAAGGGGGCGATCGGCTCCAAGGGCGAAGACAACAACGACGACAAGGCCCTCGTCGGGCGCTTCGCCTTCAGCCCCTCGTTGGGACTTGAGCTTGCGGTCAGCGGCTACAGCGGTGCCTACGACGACGTCGGTGCGCGGGTCGGCATGGTGGGAGCCGACCTGACCTGGCGTCTTGGTCGCCTCGAGCTGCTCGGCGAGTACACCCGCGCCTTCATCGACCCCGGTTTCGTGCAGGGCTTCTCGCTCGCCAGCGAGGCGAACACACGCGTCGCGGTGCCGGTCGGCATGGCCGGCTGGTACGCTCAGGCCAACTGGCATTTCCGTATTCCGTGGTTGTGGTCGGTCTTGCCCGACGATCTCGTCGACTCGACGCTCACCGCTTCGCTGCGGGTCGAGGCCGTCGACACCGACACGGCCGTTGTCGACAGCTACGACGCGGAGCGCCTGACCCTCGGCCTCAACTGGCGACCAGTCGAGGCGTTCGTCTGGAAGAACGAACTGCAGCTGACCTCCCGTGCGGTGGATGGTCAGCCTCACCACCTTCTTAGCGGCGCGGTCGAACTGGAGCCCAGCTGGGTCAGCTCATTTGCATTCCTGTTCTAGAACGATCGGGCCAGTTCTAGAACGATCGGGCCAGATCGGGTCAGTTCCGGCCCAAGTTCTGTCTTTCCAGACGCGAGGACGTAGTTTGTGCATGACAGCAGTAGCCACAAACGCTTGTCTGCGACTGAGGCCGACTTGGGGTTGAGGTTGAAAGTGAAATCCGTTAGCAAAACTGCCGGGGCCATCAACGTGACCGGTGCGGCTCCCGGCGCGGCTCCCGGCGCAGGTTCCAGCGCGGGTCCCGAGCGAGCCAGCAGCCGCGTCGCCGAGCGAGCCGATATGAAGGCCAGAACCAACTGCCGTTTCAACCGCGGGCGAGTCCACCTCGTCGCCGCGCTCGCCGCCGCCGCGTTGGTCGCTTCAGCCTCTTCCGCTGGCGCAGCGACCACGTACTGGAGCCGCGCTGAGTTGCTCAAGTCCTTCTTCGCCGACTGCCAGCGGGTGACCTACAAGCGGCTGCACCTCGATCCAGCGCAGCAGGCTGCGGTCGCCAAGCGCCTTGGCCGGCCAGCCACGGCCGACTGGACCGTCTACTACGGGTTGAAGGACGGCGCGGTCCAGGGCGTCGCCGTCATCGACCACGAGAGGGGTCAGCATCTACCGATCACATTTGGCGTGTTGATCGGGACCGATGGCACCGTGCGCCGGGTCGAGGTCATGGTCTACCGAGAGGCCCACGGCGACGCGATCCGCGAGAAGCGCTTTCGCAAGCAGTTCCGCGGCAAGCGTGCCGTCGATCCAGTTCGCCATGGCGAGGACATCGTCGCCATCTCGGGCGCGACGATCTCGTCTCGTTCGATGGCCTTGGGGGTGCGTCGGGTGCTAATTGGCATCGACGAGGCGGTCATCCGTCCCGGCATCGCTCGAACACTCCGCACCGATGAGGTCGCAGGCCGGTGAAGCACTTTGCCCAACGTAGAATGCATTTGGCTGGCCTCTCGCTGTCCGCGAGGCTGGTCTACACCTTCTTCCTCTTGTTCATCGGCGTCGGCCTGTGGACGTCGGTGGATCTGTATGTAGAGCGCGTCGGCACTGACCTGGATGGTCCGGCCGGTACGGCGAGCGTGCGAGGTCGCTATGTCGGTCATCCGCGGCAGGCCGCCGCGCCCACTGGCGGCGGGCCGACGCTCGATCTCGGCGACGAGGCTTCTTGGGAGCCGACCGAGGGCGGCTCGGCCGTCGCCCATGGCGGGGAGCTGCCGACCGACGACCGGACCGAACGCGAGGCGAAGCGTCCCTGGGTCATGGATGTCTTTCATCAGCACATCTTCTCCGTGAGCGTCGTCTTTTTGATCCTCGCCCATCTCTTCATGCTGACCCGCATGCATCCGATGGTCATCACGGTGGTTGTCTCAGTGGCCGGACTGTCGTCGCTGCTGCACGTGATCGCTCCGGTCTTGATCTGGCGCACGGGTGGTCTGCTGTGGCTGATGCCGGTGTCTGGTGCGGCGATGGGCTTGAGCTGGACCTGGATGGTCCTGTGGTCACTGCTGGCGATGTGGACCAGCGTCGGCCGCGGTGCGCCGCGGCGGGAGCCGGATCCGCACCTATGAGCCGACCGGGCAAGGTGGTTGTCGTCGGGGCTGGTGTCACTGGTCTGGCGAGCGCGCTGCTGCTCGCGCGGCGCGGCTGGCAGGTCGAGGTCCACGAGGCAGCGGCGACCATCGGCGGGATGCTCGCTCCTGTGCGTTTTCGAGGTGTTGACTGCGACCTGGGCGCACATCGCCTACACGAAGAAGCCCTGACGATCCCGTTGATCGGCGAGCTCGCTGGCGCGATGGATCTGCGCTTGCGCCCACGCAGCGGCCAGATCGTGCTCGGTGGCCGGCATACTCCCTATCCGATCGACCCCGTCGGTTTGTTTCGGGGCCTGGGTCTGCGCCAGGGCGCGGCCTTTGCGGCGAGCTGGCTGTGCAGACCGGCTGCGCTGGCGGGCTGGGAGAGCGACCGGACGGGGATGCGCGACGGCGATATGGGCTACGAGGCTTTCGTGGTCGGCCGCGTCGGTCGGTCGGCCTACGAGGCGTTCTACCGCCCCTACGCCGAGAAGGTCTGGGGAGTTGAACCCGGACGGCTCAGCCAGACCGTCGCCAAGAAGCGGCTCTCTTCGAGTCGGCCCCTCGGTCTCTTGATCGCGGCGGGGCGCCGGCGCGGGTCCCGTTCGCGGTTCCTCTATCCCCACGCGGGTATGGGGCGGGTCGCTGACGTGATCGCCGCCTCGGCCCGAGAGGCTGGCGCGTACATCTCCTTTGGTCGCCCCTGGAACGGCGACCCAGCCACCATTGACGCCGACGCCATCGTCCTCGCCAGTCCACTCGCTGGCGCCGCCGGATTGGCCGATCTGTCGCTGCCGCTCCATCGGGGGCTGCACCTGCTGCTGATCGCCCTGCCTGCGGGCAGCCTGGCCACAGCTGGTCGTCGCGCTGACGCCGCGCCGGTCGACACCTGGTACGTCCCGGAGGCCCGCTACGAGTTCGGCCGCGTCAGCGAGGTGGCACAATTCTCCGGTCGGCCTGCGCCCGGAGGCGAGGTCGTGCTGTGTGTCGAAGTGCCCGACGCCCGCCGCGGCCCCGATCGCGACCCACGCCTGGATCTCGACGCGCTGATCGACCAGCTGGTCGCCGCGGGCATTGTGCGCCCCGGGGTGCGGCCGCTGGAGGTCTTGTGGCGCCACCTGCGGGGTGTGTACCCGCTCTATGAGCGCGGCTGGGTACCCTCGTGGCAGCACGCTCTGCGCCGCCTCGGAGCGGGTGGGCGCGTCTACCCGGTCGGCAGGCAGGGTCTGTTGCTGCACTGCAACGTCGACCATTGCGTCGCTATGGCCAGCGATCTCGTCGACCACCTCGACAGCGGGGGCTCCGCGGCTGCCTGGGCCGCGTCCGCGTCGCGCTACCTGGGTGTGCAGGTGCGCGACTAGACGCCGACCGGCTTGGTCGGCCGCCCCCCCCTACCACACCGCCGCGCGGTGGTTCGTGATTGGTCCAATCGGCCGCGTTGCAGGCGTTCGGACATCGTACTACGTTTGGCATGCGCCCCCACAAAGGGCGCCATGGGAACTCACACGCATGTCGAACATCTCTGCCCCTGGCCTTGACGCGCTTGCTGCACCGACCGCGGTGGGTCGGTTGCGCCATTGGTGGCACGAGGCGCGTGGCTTCTGGCTGCTTGACTCGCGTCGCCGCACGCAGCTGATCAGCCTGTTTGCGGTGCTGTGGTTGGCCATCTTCGCCAATCAGTCGTTCCGCATCGACAAAGAGATCGCTGGCGCCCGCAGAGCGCTTGGCGTCGTCGCCGAGACCGCCTGGCTGCCTCCTGTGCCGGTGCTGCGGATGGCGTCCTTGGGCAACCAGGCCTTCTTGGCGGATCTGCTCTACATTCGGGTCGCGCAGTATTTCGTCCAGCACTTGATTACCGATAGCCAGCTGCCCTGGATTGATTTGTATCTCGACGCGATCTGGGGGCTCGACGCCCACAACCTCAGCACCTATCGCTGGGGCGCTCAGGTGATCAAGTTCGGCCAACGTGTCGACAATGAAGTGATGGAGCGGGCCAACCACTTTGCTCGCCTGGGTCTGGAGAGCTTCCCCAATGACGGCTGGCTCTACCACGAGATCGCGTTCAATCTGCGCTACCACTTCACCACCACGGACGAGGCCGAGCGGGATCGAATGCGCGAGCTGGCGCTGGATTATCTGGCCCAGGCCTACTCGGCGCCAGGCTTTTCATTTGACCCCAACTACCTGGTACACCAGTACAATCGGGCCGGTCGCGCCGACGACAGCGTCGCCGCGGTTCTCGCGACCTACGCTCAGGCGACCGCTGATCAGCGCCGCGATCTGCGCAGCGCGCTCGCCGAGCGGCAGAAGCCCGAGATGGCAGCGCGGCTGTCGTGGCTGGATCGCTTGAGGCTGCGCGACTGGCCGTGGATGTCTGACACGTTGGCGCGCATGGTCGGGCCGAAATGGCTGACTGCGCCGCCGTTGAACGCCAGGGACGTCGAGGGTTGGTTGCGCGAGCCGCCCACCTCGCCTGAGATCTGGGAGGCGCTGGGGACCGACGAGGTTCAAGCGGCGCCGCACTGGCCTGGCGACGAAACTGCGACGATCGAGCGGCGGCCGCCGCCCACACAGGAGGAAGAGTGAGCGATGCACCACCGAGGGGACCGACGCCCCAGCTGCCGCCGGGCAGCGTCGTCGCGATTACGGGCGGGGCGGGCTTCATCGGCTCGACGCTCGCGGCGCGGGTCAGCGACGACCCGAGCGTGCAGGTCGTGCTTCTCGACAACCTGCACCGCAACGCAGCCGCCGCCACGGACGTGCTTGCGCGGCCCAACGTCACGTTGATTCAGGGGGATGTCACGCTTCGCGAAGACGTCGAGCGGGCGCTCACGGGCGCCGATCTGATCGTCCATATGGCTTCGATCGCGGGTGTCGACACGGTGATGCGCAGCCCGGTGCAGACCATGCAGGTCAGCCTGCTTGGCACGATGAACGTGCTCGACGTCGCCTGGCAGCTCGCGAGCGCCGGCCAGAAGGTCGCGCGGGTAGTCGACTTCTCGACTTCCGAGGTCTTCGGCCGCTACGCCTTCCGGGTCACCGAGGGGGACGCCACCTCGCTTGGCGCGGTTGGCGAAGCGCGCTGGACGTACGCGGTGAGCAAGCTGGCCACCGAACATCTCGCCTGGAACTACCACAAGCAGTATGGGCTGCCGTCGGTGTCGATCCGGCCCTTCAACATCTACGGCCCCAACCAGGTCGGAACTGGCGCGATCCACCACTTCATCCGACGGGCCCTGACCGGCGCGCCGATCGAAGTACACAACGACGGCGCCCAGATCCGCTCCTGGTGCTACATCGACGACATCATCGACGGCCTGCTTCGGGTGCTCACCGACGACTCGGCCGTCGGTCAGAGCTTCAACATCGGCAATCCGCGGTCGACGGTGACGATTCACCAACTGGCCCGCGACATTCGCCGGCTTGCCGCCTCCGACAGCCCGATCAGCTTCGTTCGCTGGGACCATCCGGATGTCGAGCTGCGCGTGCCAGATATTGGCAAGGCCAAAGAGCTGCTCGGATTCGCTCCGCAGGTCGACCTCGAGGAGGGGTTGGCGCGGACGATCGATTGGTACCGCAGCCATGCGGACGGCAGCCTGCCGACGCGCCACGACAGGTAGCCCCGGTCGACGCGGATGACGGCGGTCGCGACGAGGAAGGTCCGTTGATGGCCGGCAGCGTTGATGGCCCAAGGAAGAGGAGTTGGCATGGACATCACTGCCGTGAGCGACGCGACCCCGGCTGTGGTGGCCGATGCGGGCGACGCAGTGCTGCACGTCGAGCACTTGTCGAAGGTCTTCCGTTCGGGCCTGCGCGGCAAGGCGGTGCAAGCCATTCGCGACGTCAGCTTCACCCTGGAGGCGGGCAAGACCCTCGGCTACCTCGGGCCGAACGGCAGCGGCAAGACGACATCGATCAAGTGTATCCTGGGGCTGATCGCGCCAACAGGGGGACAGGTCACGCTCTTTGGTCGCTCGCAGCGTGACGCATCGGCTCGGGCGCGGGTCGGCTATCTGCCCGAGCACCCCTATTTCTACGACTACCTGAAACCTGGCGAGGTGCTCGACTACGCCGCCCGCCTCTGCGGACTTGGCCGCGCCGCCCGCCGCGAACGCATTCCCGCGCTGCTTGAGAAGGTCGGTCTCGCTGACGCGATCGATCGGCCGCTGCGCGGCTTCTCGAAGGGCATGCTGCAGCGCGTCGGCATCGCTCAGAGTCTGGTCAACGATCCCGAGCTGTTGGTCTGGGACGAGCCGATGTCGGGGCTCGACCCGATCGGCCGCAAGGAAGTGCGCGACCTGCTCTTCGAGCTGCGCCGTCAGGGACGGACGATCTTCGTCTCGTCGCATATTCTCAGCGATCTCGAACAGCTTTGTGACTCTGTCGTGATCCTGCGGCGCGGCGCGGCGGTCGCCCAGGGCGCCCTGCGCGACCTGCTGCGCCGCGACCTCCTCGAGTCCGAAGTGCTCGTCGGTGTTCCCGGCGACGCCGCGATCGAGGCCCTCGCCGCGGTCGAGTCGGTGGTCGTCGGCGAGGCGCGTGACGGGACCGTGCGCTTGGTGCTGGCGAGCGGCCAGGTCGGCGCCCTGACGCTGCGGGCCGCCGAGATGGGCGCACACCTGATCGAGCTGCATCCGCGACGCGACTCACTTGAGCAACTCTTCATGCGCAAAGCGCTGCATCTCGGCGATGGCGGCGGCGCCGGCCCAGGAGAGGCCGCGCCGGCAACCGCGGCAGTCGAGCCCGGCACCGAGGAGGTCCATCGATGAGCAGCCGCCCGGTCCACACCCGATTCGATGGCCTTGAACTATCCATCGACGGTCCCGTCGCGTCTCTTCTGCGTGTCGCGGCGGTCGTCGGCAACACCCTGCGCGAAGCAGGCCGAACTCGAATCTTCTACGGTCTCTTCGTCGCGGCGTTGGCGCTACTTGTCTTTTCGGTGGTCCTCTCGGACCTCGCGCTCGTCGACCAGAAGGCGCGCCTGGTGCAGGACTTCGGCCTGTTTGTGATCCCGCTCATCGGGGTCATCACCGCCGTGATCCTGGGCGTCGTGCTCCTGCAAAAAGAGATCGAGAAGAAGACGCTGTACGCGATCCTGCCCAAGCCGATCCGCCGCAGCGAGTTTCTGATCGGCAAGTACGTCGGTCTGGCGATCCTGCTCGCCGCCGAGGTGGTCGCCTTGTCGCTGTGCTGGTTCCTTGTCTTGTGGCTGCGCGGCGGAGAGATCTCCTGGCCCATCGCCTCGGCCCTGCTGCTCGCCTACGTCGAGATCCTCCTGGTCACAGCGATCGCGACGTTCTTTTCGGCGCTCTCGGCGCCTGTGCTTAGCGGCGTCCTGACGATCGGCTTGTTCCTGGTCGGGCGGGTGGCCTACGTGCTCAACGACCTGCTCTCGGCGAGCAAGGGAGTCTTCGCCGAGGTGCCCGCGATGCGCGCGTTGGGCAAGGTGTTGGTCACCGTGGTGCCCGACTTGTCGACCTTCAACGTCGCCGACGAGCTGTTGCTGGGCTGGCCGGTGCCGGCGGACTACGTGTTCGCCGCGATCGGCTACGGATTGACCTACGCGCTGGTCTTCCTCGTGCTCGGCCTGATCGTATTCGAGCGGCGCGATCTGACCTAAGCGCGCGGACCGCTCCGCGGGAGCGCGCCCATCTGCCCTCGTTTGGCCGTCGGCGGCCTGGGGGCTTGCCTTCGTTGGGACGCGGTGCGACACCGGCGCCCTGGTGTCGCGCACATCAACCGGCGGTTCGCGCCGGCCAGCTGGCGAGCGACGGAGCGTCGAGATGACACAGCGTGGCGAGGCAAAGAGCGACGGCGAATCCAGGCGCGGCACAGCGCGGGCCACAGCGCGCCGTCTGGTGCCCCTCGTCCTCGCCGGCGGCGCGCTGCTCGCCGTGCTTGCGACCCGCGCGACGCTCGAACAGGTCGACGCGTTCGACCGCGCCCAGGTGCTGGTCGCCGCCGGGGACACACGCAACGCGGTGCTGGCCTGGCGCCAAGCGTTGCGGTGGCACACGCCGTGGGGACCGCGCAGTGACGCCGCCGCCGATGCCCTGCTGGCCGTCGCGAGTCAGGCCGCGGCCAACGACCCTGAGCTCGCCGTGGAGGCGCTCGACGCCCTGCGCTCGGGGTTGATCGCTGCTCGGTCTCTGTACCAACCGCGTGCCGACCTGGTCCTTCACGTCGAGAAGACGATCCCCGCGCTGCTGGTTCGAGTCGCCGAGCGCCGCGGTGACAAACGCGACAAGAGAGACCTGCTCGCTCGCTTTGAGGCAGCCTATGCGCGCCCCGTCGGTGTATCGACGTGGGCCTCCGCGGCGGTGAGCCTGGGCTTCTTGTTGTGGCTCGCCGGCATCGTCATGGCCGCCCGTTTCGGCGTCGACGAAGCGGGGCGCTGGCAGCGCGCTGGTTGGCGCTGGGTGGGCATGTCGATCGGCGGCTTCGCCTGCTGGGCGCTGGCACTCTGGCTCGCCTGACGCTCTCGCCGCGATCCGCGCGTCAAAGGTCGATGCGTACCTGCGAGCGCCAATCACCCAACGCCTCGAGCGTCGCCTTGCGCCCATGTTGGCGGAGACGCTCGTCGATGTCGGCCGGTAGCGGCAGCGACGCCTTGCCGTCGACACCGATCGTGGCTTCGATCAACGTGCCGTCGCTGAGCTCGAGGCGGACCGTGCCTGCCGTAGCGGTCTCTGCCCGACAGACATAATGGCGCCCGCGTTTCTCAAGCTCGCGCACGCCAAGCTCGGTCGTATGGACCCCTAGGGAGGCTTGCTGCCACCAGGCGGCCGCGAGCAGCCCCAGCCCCGCCCCGGCGATCGCGCCGCCGGTCCACCAAGCTTCACGTTCATTGGAGAGGCCAGCCTCTTCGGCCTCCAGCTTGGGTGGCGCGACGGCGTTGTAGCTCAGGACGGTGATGCCCGCGGCCGTGAACAGCCCGCCGAAGAGCCACTCTAGCGTCAGGCTGTTGCCCTGAGCCTGGCGGCGCACCTCGCGGATGCCCATCGCTCGCTGTCGCGTTGCCTTGGCGCAGTAGCGCACCGTCTCGGCCTCGACGCGTACGTTGGTTGCGTCGCGTTGTCCGCGCACGCGGGTACCAGATTCCACTTCGGCTTCGACCGTGCGCGGCGCCTCAAGGGGGCGGGCACGAAGCTGAATCGTCTCGTTGATGCTGGCACATCCACCAGCAACGCCCGATAGCGCGGCCGCGGTCAGCAGCCAACCGGTCAGACCCCTCGCCGCGACCCAGCCCGGGCGCCCCAATCGCGTCATCGTCTGCTCGCCGGCGACGCCACACCGCATGTTGTGCCTGCCTCATCTGCCGGTTCAGTTTGTTGGCCGGTTCAGTACAACTGTTCGAGCTTCGAATCGGTGTAGTAGTGGCTGGTGATCGTTTTGAGATCCTGCCCCTTCATGGCCCGGCCGACGGCGCCGGTCTGGCACATTCCGACCCCGTGGCCGTAGCCGGCTCCGCGGAACTCGAAGCTTGCCGGCACGCCGCCGCTCCGCGCCGCTTCGGCACGAACCAGGAAGAGGGACGAGCGCAGCGCGCTGAAAGCCCGGCGGATCCGCAGTTCGCCGTGAATGCGCGCCTTCGTGCCGTCGGCGAGGGTGAGCTCGACATCGGTCGCTCTGCCCGAGACGCCACGACGTATCACAGCGATGTCGCGCACCGGCTTGTTGATACCGAGGGCTCGCAGGCCCTTGGCCATCTGTTCCTGGGTGCGCGAAACCGTCCAGCGCAGCGCGTGCTTGTTGCGGCCCGATGCCGCCGCCCAGCTTCGATCGGGCCCGGCGAGCATGGCGGTGACGTTTTGCGCAGTCGGCCCAGAGGCGAGAGGGTCGGTGGCCCCGGGCAGCAGGTCGACGACGCCGCGCAGGTTTGGTTCGGGTCGCATGGTCCAAGCGTTCTCGTTGTGCTCGGTGTGGCCGCCGCTGACCGCGTGGTAGAACGCGTCGACGAGCCTGCCTTCGGCGCCGATCATCACCACGCCGCGTGTCTCCTTGACCGCTTGGCGGATGTTCGGGTTGACCCGCTTCGTGCCGCCGTACGCCTGACAGTGCACCTCGCTGCAGATCGCGAAAGGGTCGCTGCGGTGGCGCAGGCCGACCTTTGCCAGCATGTCCGTTCGCGCCGCCACCGCCTGCGCCTTGAGGGCCTCCAGTGGTGCGCTCGAGAAGATCTCGGCGGCGACGACCCCCTCCAGGATGCTCTCGATCCGCGCTTCGTTGACGACGACCAGCTTGCCGTCGCTGCCCGGAGCTACGTAGATGCGGCCGGGTAGCTCCATCTGTTTGCGCTTGTGGCCGAAGTGGCCGGTGACCAGCACGGGGCGCTGGCTGTCGTCACTGCCGACCCCCTCGAACCACAGCACGTCGCGTGCGCGGACCTCGACATGATCGCCCGCGCTGGCGACCAGCAGCGCGGTGGGTGGCGCCGCGACCTCTGTATGAACGAAGACATCCTCGGCGTACTTGCTGGCGAGCTCTGCGGCTCGCCTTGTGGCGTCTTCGAGCCTGGCAAACGGGGTCTCGACGCACAGGACCGTCTGGCGGGTATCGAGCACCCGGCCGCTCAGGGCGTAGGTCGTGCCGATGCCGAAGAAGCGCACATCGTGACCGCGCCCCCGCCACCGCTGGCGCGACTCGCGCAAGGCGTCCATGTCGTCGGCGCGGGTCTTGGCGACCGCGACGTGGAACTGCTTGGTGCCCCGCTGCGGGTCGCGGGCGGTGACTTCTACGCCGCGCGATCCCGGTACTCGAAACTCGACCGCGCCATCGCCCGTGCCGATGACGCGCAGGTCCGCCGCCGAGCGGATCTCGACGCGATCTGCCCCCGCCATGACCGACACCGGCAGAAGCGGGTGGCCCTCGCCGTCCATCGATACGACGACGCGGTACAAGCTCGCAGTACGATCCTCGTGGCCCAGCGGGTCGGCAAGCGCGCCTCCGCCCGGCATGGAGCCCAGGACGACCAGGGCAGCGAGGGCTGCGGCCACAGAGGACGTCGCCGGGCGTCGGACAGGTTGCATGAAGAGGGTGCTCACGACGTCGCCTCGGGCCCGAGCAGGCCGCGCACTTTGGTGCGCAGCCCTGTATGCGCAGGTCTGCGCGCCCTTTGCAAGAATGCCTCGTTTGGCCATACTGCGACCCCGTTGTGGGGGAGGGCTGACGTCCAGACATGGCATCCGTACACCAGCGATATCGCATCATCCAGAAGATCGATGTCGGCGGCATGGCGGAGATCTACCGCGGCGTGCAGGTGTCGTTGGAGGGCTTCGAGAAGGAGGTGGCGATCAAACGGATCCTGCCTTCGCTGACGGACGACCAGAAGTTCGTCTCGATGTTTCTCGACGAAGCGCGGCTCTCGATGCAGCTCAATCACGCGAATATCGTTCAGATCTTCGACATCGGCAGCGCGGACGACACGTACTTCATCGTCATGGAGTTCGTCGATGGTCTCAACCTGCGCCGCCTCATGCAGCGCGCCGTTGACCAGGGCGTGACGATCCCGGTGCCGCTGGCCTGTTACATGATCATGGAGGTCGCCAAGGCCCTCGCCTATGCCCACGAGAAACGCGACCCGCAAGACCAGCCGCTCGGTCTCGTTCACCGCGACGTGTCTCCGCCCAACGTGATGGTCTCCCACCAGGGCGAGGTCAAGCTGACCGA
This sequence comes from uncultured Myxococcales bacterium, assembly GCA_937915965.1. Lineage (GTDB taxonomy): Bacteria > Myxococcota_A > UBA9042 > UBA9042 > UBA9042 > CALGHC01. The sequence goes on along the minus strand of CALGHC010000870.1, from coordinate 5,078 downwards.
CTTCGGTCTCGCCAAGGCAACCACGCAGGTCGAGAGGACCGACTCCGGAGTCGTCAAAGGCAAGTTCGCGTATCTCTCGCCCGAAGCGGTTGATGGCAAGGATGTCGACGCGCGCGCCGACATCTTCTCCTGCGGGACGGTCCTTTGGGAGATGTTGGCCGGCCGCAGCCTCTTCACAGGCCTCAACGAGCTCGACACCATCGACCGGGTGCACAAGGCGTCGGTTCCCCCCGTCACGTCGGTCCGCGACGACGCCGACACGAAACTCGACAAGATCATGGCTCGGGTCCTGGCACGCAACCCCAAGCGCCGCTACCAGACCGCCCGCGCCCTCGAGCAGGACCTCGCCGGGTACCTGTTCGACAATGGCCTGCGGGTCACCGCGAGCGACATCGCCGAGTTCGTCCGCGGCCTGCACGAGGACCGCCCGACCGGCGTTCCCGGCGCGCACCTCGGTCAGCTCCTGCAGTCCGAGATCGACGGCCTGATTCGAACCGGCAGTCTCGACTCGACGCTAGGCCAGAAGCCCATGCGCGCTGCAGATCTGCGCTCTCCCGGCGCGAGTCGATTCCGCCTCGACCCGCTGATGCAGCAGCTCGCATCGTTGTCCGGCGAGGATCTTGCCGACAGCGAGGGGGCCAGCGGCATCCTCGCGCTGGCCGATCGTCTGGAGGGTGCGGCCCCATCTGCCGACGCGAGCGCATCGCGCGGGGTCGCTCGAGGCGGCGGTGGCCGGCGCATTGTCTGGCTGGCCGCGGCGGTCGCAGCCGTCGCGGCGCTGACAGTCGCGGCGTGGCAGGCCGGCTTGATCGGCGGTCCATGACGACGCAATCGGCTGGCCTACGGCCGGCCAGGGGAGGCTTATTGTGAAGTTTTTCGTAGACACCGCCGACATCGGCGAGATCCGTCAGGCGCTCGCTTGGGGCATTCTGGACGGCGTCACCACCAACCCATCGCTCGTCGCCAAGACCGGACGGCGCTTTGAGGACGTCAAGCGCGAGATCCTCGCGCTGGTTGATGGCCCCGTCTCGCTTGAGGTCACCGCCGAGGATCTGTCCGGCATGATGCAACAGGCCCGCGCGTTGGCCGCCGAGGGGCCACAGGTGGTCGTCAAGATCCCCCTGACCCGCGACGGTATCGCTGCGACCCGCGCGTGCAGTGACGAGGGCATCAAGACAAACGTCACCTTGTGCTTTTCGGCCAACCAGGCGCTCTTGGCGGCCAAGGCGGGCGCGACATATATCTCGCCGTTTGTCGGCCGCCTCGACGACATCTCGACCGACGGCATGGCGCTGATCGCCGACATCGTTCAGATCTACGGCAACTACGGCTTCGCGACCGAGGTCCTGGTAGCTTCGGTTCGCCATCCGACGCATGTCCTGGAGGCGGCCCGCATGGGCGCGCACGTTTGCACGATCCCGTACAAGGTGATGAACCAGCTCTTCGATCACCCGCTGACCACGGCGGGCGTGGAGAAGTTCATGGCCGACTGGCAGAAGGTTCCGGAGTAGCAAGCCCGTGACGGAAGAGGGAGTCCAGACTGAGGCCGCTGGTGGCGAACGACCCGACCATGTCGGTCCGGTCGTTCGACGGCCCCGGTCATCCGCGCGCGCCGAGGCCGTTCCGGCGTCCCTGCTGGCAGCGGCGCTCGCTGTGGCCGTCTTCTGGACGGGCGGTGTGAGCGTCGCCGCCCTCGCTGTGGTCCTCGCTCTGGTCCTGCTCGCCTGGTTCGCCGTCCTCCCCATCGAACCGCGACGTACTCCGACGGCGACCCTCGGTTGGCTGTGGGGCGCGTTGGGGCTGTGGTCCCTGGTCGCCCTCGCTCCGCTGCCGCGTTCTCTTGTCGGGTTGCTCCATCCGCGTGCCGTGGCGATCTCAGACGCAGGCCGCTCCGCCCTCGGTCTCGCGCCGCTGGATTGGCTGACGATCGCGCTCGCCCCCGGCGACGCCGCCTTGCAGATCGCCTTGGCATTCGTCGCGGCCGCGTTTGCCTGGGTCGCTGCGGTGGTGCTGTCGCGGCGCCAGGGCCGACCGCTCGCCCGCGTCTTTCTGCGCGGTCTGGTCCTGTGCGGTGTATTGGCCGCGCTGCTCGACGCGCTGGTGGACCCAACCGCGCTCGGTCAGGTCGTCCCCGCAAGTCTGCGCACCACGCTTCGCCATTTCGTCTTGATCAACCCAAACCATCAAGCCGGCTTCCTCAACCTGTGCCTGGCGATCGCGCTGGGTCTGGTCGCCCGCGCGCGTTCGGCACAGACGCAGACGATCTGGGCGCTTCCCGCCGCGCTGATCGGTGGTGGCGTGCTGGCGACCGGTTCTCGCGGCGGCATCCTGTGTGCGGCGCTGGTTGTGCTGGCCGTCGGCGCCACCGTTCCGCGCCGTTCCCGGCACATGCGCGTGGATCCGCGCAAGGCACGGGCCGACGAGCGCCAGCGACTGCTCCTCAAGCTGCTCAGCGTGGCCGTCGTATGCGCGATGCTGGCGCTGCCGCTCATCGAGGTCGAGTTCGGCCTCGGCGACGCAGCGATGGGCGGCTCCGAGTTGAAGACGCGCCTGTTGCCTGAGCTGGTCGCGATGGTCGGAGCTTCGTGGCTCACCGGCATGGGCCCCGGCAGCCTACCGGTCGCGGTCAGCCAGGATTTCCTGGATCTGCGCGGCCGACTCGATTTCGCCGAGAACATCGTCGCGCAGCGGATCGTTGACGGTGGCGTCCTCTTCGGCCTTGTCTTCTGCGCACTGCTGGCATGGCGCCTTTGGCGGGTGGCGCGCGAGGGCCGCGCCTCCCACGCGGTCGTCGCGGCCGTCGTCGCCCTGGGTGCCGTGCTGGTACAGAACCTCGTCGACTTCTCGCTCGAGGTCGCCGGCGTCCTGCTGCCTTTCATGGCGGTCGCCGTCACCGCAGAGCGCATCGTCAAGAAGAGCGTGGACAGCGACGCCACCGCCCGCCCGCCCCGCACCCCGCAGCGGGGGCGTCGCCGTGCGCTCGGCGCTGCCATGGGCGCGCTGATCCTGGCCGCGATGCTCCTCGTCCAAGCGAGGAGCTCGCTGACCCGGGACATCGATCAGATCCTCACCCCTCTGGACTGGCAGCAAGCCAGGACGGCCGTGGCGGATAACTTCCTGTATGATCATCACGCATTCTATGTTCTCGGTCGCAAGATGCTTGAGGCGAGGCTGCCGGCGAGTCAGGTCCGGCCCGTCTTCGAGAGGGTCGTCGACCTTCGCCCGTCGAGTGCCCATGGCAGGCTCTTTCGCCTTGCGGCACGCCTGGAGTCCGCAGACCCGGCCGCGGCCGCCGATGACCTCGTCGTCCTGCTCAGTGGCGACGAAGCCACCCGCGACCTTGCCCTGGACGTCTGCGCGCGTTCAGCGGCAACCGAGGCGGTGCTCGTAACGGCGCTGACCCGTGTTCCTGAATACAGCTACGATGTCGCGGTGCATTTCGAGGCGACCAATCCGGCCTTGGTCGAGCGGCTGGCGATCGTCCTGCGGACCGCTCTGCCCGGCCGCCGGCATGGGATCGAGGTCGTCCGCGGGCGGCTCTATCTCAAACGCGACCTTGTCGAGCCCGCTGAGCGCATTGCCTCCGAATTGCTGGCTCACCCCGAGACCGAGGACATCGGCTGGATACTGCAGGCCGATATTCTCGCCAAGGCTGGCCGGCATTACGAGGCGTGGCACCTCTACCGCGCCGCATGCGAAAGAGGACGGAAGGTCACTCGCGAGTGCCTCGCTGCGATGAGATCGATCCTCGCAGCCGAACGGCCCGACAAGGCGCTGACGTATATCCAGCGGCAGTGGCCGCGCATGCGGGTTTCCGCCCACGGTCTGGGCCTCTATTGGACCTCCATGGCGCGCGCCCAACTCCAGGCAGGGCGCGCCTACGATGCGATCGACTCGGCACGCCGTGCGGTCGGCTTCCAACCTGGCGAACGTGGTGGTGCCATCTTGCTTGCGACGGCCTTGCTAGGCGTCGGCGACCGCGGCCAGGCGCGCAGGGTGCTTGAGCCGCTGCGCGGGGTTCGGGCAGAGGACCCTGTTGTCGACCGGCTCTGGGAGCAAGCAGAGTCGATTAATCCGCTCGGCGTGCCGTAGCCGAGCCACTCGGCCTGCAACGGTCGCCAGCTCGACGCCTGCTGAACGCGGTCGTGAGGGCGATTGACCGGCGTCAAGGTGCCCGGGCCAGGGTTTGACAGGTCGCCCGCAACTGGCTACGTACACCCTGCCCGTGGTCGCCCACATGCGATCGAAGGCCCCAACCTGCCCTGCGCGGCCCGCCACCGGCCGCTCCCGCCCTACCGAGGAGGCTCGCCGATGAAGATTCTCGTCAGCGCCAAGCGCGTTACCGATCCCAACGCGAAACTGGTTGTCAACGACAGCGGCGATTGGATCGAGGACGACGTCGAGTACATCGTCAACCCGTTTTGCGAGAACGCGATCGAGGGCGCAATCGCCTTGGCCGAGGGCAATGACGACGTCGAGACCATCGCAGTGGGGATCGGTGACGAAGAGGTGCAGCGCTACATCCGCCAGGGTGCCCTGGCGCGGGGAATCGACCGCGGAATCTACGTCGAGGCGGACGAAAACGAGCTGGACTCGGACCTGATCGCGCGGATCTTCGTCAAGCTGATCGAGCGCGTGGAACCCGATATCGTGATGCTCGGCAAGCAGGCCGTCGATGGTGATTCGAATCAGGTCGGCCAACTGCTCGCCGAGATGCTGGGCTGGCCACAGGCGACGTTCGCCTCGGCTATCGAGATCGACGGCGACGAAGTGACCGTCAAGCGCGAGGTCGACGGCGGCCTTGAGACCCTCACTTTGTCGACGCCTTGCCTGATCACGGCCGACTTGCGCCTCAACGAGCCCCGCTACGCATCATTGGCTGGCATCATGAAGGCAAAGAGGAAACCGCTCGAAGAGCTTGAGATGGACGATCTGGAGCTGGACGACGAGGACCCCAAGGTGCGCGTGGTCAAGCTCACAACTCCGGCTGGTCGCCAAGCAGGCGTCCTGGTCGCTGACGTCGACGAGCTCATCGAGAAGCTGACCACCGAGGCGCGCGTGCTCTAGCAGCGCGCACG
>CALGHC010000869.1 GCA_937915965.1 uncultured Myxococcales bacterium | reverse complement strand
GCTCGCCCCGGTCGGCTTGGCGGTCTCGGGGAAGATGTGCCGGCGCACCCCGAGCGCAGTCGGCAGGAAGGTCTTGTCGACGTTCGAGATCGTGCCGCCGACGCAGAAGATCGCCAGCTCGTCGAGACGGCTTGAGATCTCGAACGCGCCAGTCTCCATGTCGACCACGGCCCCCTCAAAGACGCTGCCGTCTGCCGTCTGCAAACTCGCGAGCTCTGTCGCCTTCGCGGGAGTCGGGTTGTCGCTGTCGATATCCCGGGTCGAGGTCGCGCAGACGATGACCCGCACACCCTGCGATGGCTTGCAGTGTTTGACCTCTGGTTGGAACGGCTCGCTCACGCACGCGAAGCCGCCGTGGCAGTCGTCGTCGTGGATGCAGGACTTGAAGCAGCGGCTCTTTGCGGCACCGGTCGCGACGCAGTCGAAGATCTCGCCCGTCAGGCCGCCGCTGCACGTCTCGGCGACGGTGCACTCATCGCAGGTCGGGCCGCCGGTCTCGGGCTTGAGGCAGTTGCTTGGCGGCACCAACAGGTACTTGTCGATGTCCAGGACGCTGCCCTGCAAACAGACCAACGGCGGCGGAGTCGGCGGCGGTCCATTGCCCGGCGACGGTGGGTTCCACGGGAAGAGCAAGAGGGTCGCGTTGCGGGCGTCGAAGCTGACGATGCTCGAGGCGCTGTACGACTCCCTGCTGGCCGAGATCGTGATCGGAGCGACGATGTCTGGCCCCGAGAAGACGACCTGGCCCGCCTCGTCGGTCGGTCCACCGTGCTTGGGGTAGCCGGGTTCGCCGGGCTGACCGACCTGCACCCACGCCGCCGGAATGGGCTGCAGCGTGTAGATGTCGAGGACGGTGACGTTGATCGTCCCCTGGATCGTGTCGCCGTAGGTTCCGCCGTGGGGGTTGGTCGGGCTGTAGAACGTGTAGCCGTCGATGACGACGTCGCTGCCTGCCGGGGTGAGGACCTCGACTGGTACCGGACCGGGCTCGTGCGCCGGCGTCATGGTGTGGAGCGTGTCGCCTGACTCGACCGTCGTCGCGACTCCGGGCTTGCCGCCAAAGGTGACCTGCATTCCGGCGACGAAACCGCTGCCGTGAACGGTCACGAGCGTGCCGCCACCGCTGGCGCCGCTGTCCGGGAGCACCGCGTTGACGTGGGGGCCACTGGCAGCGACGAAGGAGTAGCCATCGACCAGGGTCGCCTTGGCGCCGCCGCATTGCACTTCGATATCGACCGAACCGGGCGCTCCCGCTGGAGTGCGGATCGTCAGGCTCTTGCCCGACGGACTCGCCCCTAGCACCGTCGCGGCGAAGCTGCCCATCTGCACCACGCAGTTCGCGACGAGGGCCTTGCCGCTCAATGTCACCTCGGTGCCCCCCAAGCTGGGGCCAGATGGAGGCGTGGCCTTGTCGACGGTGATCGGTGGATCGAAGGTGAATGCGTTACTCAGCGTCGCGGTGCCCTCGCTCGTGTCGATCGCGATGTCGATCGTACCCGCCGGGTGGGCTGAGGTGATCACCGTCACCGCCTGACCGTCGTGCTTGAACTGCACCGGTGTGCCGTCGAAGCGCACGGCGTCGACCTTGGCCGTCTTGGGCAGCCAGACGATCAGCGCAACCTCGTCACCGCCGGAGCTGACGCCGTGGCTGGGCAGAACCCCGTAGAGAGCCGGCTTGGCCGAGTTGGTTGGACCGTATGCAAACGCCGGGTCAAGGAGAGCGTGGCCAAATGGACTGCTCAGCAGCAGCGCGACGGGACCCTCCGCGACACCGACCGCGGCACGAGGGGGCACGGCGGCGCCGCGGACCGAGCTGGCCGTCCCCGCAGCGAGCACGCCTTTGACGCCCTCCACCAGCAGAATCTCCGCGTTGTCCAGCGCCGCGCCGTGCAGGGTCACGTTGCCGCCGGCATCGCCGACGACCGACGGCTCGACGTGGTCGACGCGGGGCCGCTGTCCATAGGTATACAAGTCGCCCAGATGGCTCAATCCGCTGGCGTGGCGAACCGACACGGCGACCTTGGCGCGCGACTGACCGGGGACGAGGTCGCCAGGCGGCGTCAGCCCGACGATGGTGTCCGAGGCGATCACCTGGCTGTCAAGGCACTCGCGGTAGCCGACCAGGATTCGGTCGCCGGGAAGGAATCCGCTGCCATGTACGGTCAATGTGGCACCACCGTCCGCTGGGCCCTGCACCGGCCAGAAGGTGTCCACCGTCACGTGTCCCAGCCAACTCCAGCCCCCGGTCAGCGTCGTGCTCTCGCCGGTGGATCGCTCCACACGCACGTTGGCGAGGCCCGGGGCAGCGCCCGCGGGGGCAGCCACAAAGACGTGAGTTGTTCCGGCGACCCACGTGACCTCGGCCTCGACGTCGCCAAAGAAGACGCGGCTGCCTGAGTCGAAGCCGGTGCCGCCGATGTCGACGTCGGTGCCGCCTTCGACCGGGCCTCGCGGCGGCGTCACGCTCGCGATCGACAGCACCTCGCCGCTCGGTCCGATCGGCGTGCCGCCGCCGTCCTTGCCGCTGCCGTCCACCTGCGTTGCGTCGGCGGTCTGCGCATCGGGGCCGGGCGAACACGCGCCGGCGGCAGCGAGCGCGAGGCACGTCGCCACCAAACGGAGTTGGACCGGCATGTGTGGACGGAGGCAGCGGGGGCGCGGGTGCATGGGAGTCCGTACGTTGGCTCTGGGGCCGATCGGCGCGATCGGCGGCCGGGCATCGACCGGCATCGACCGGCGTCGACCGGCGGGGACCAGCCTCGGCGAGCTTACGTCTTCGGGGCCCCCAAGAGCAAACACTGCGACCGTTTCCGCCATGGCAGAAACGCTTGCAGCAACGGTATTTGCATCGGTGCAAGCGGCGCCTTGCGGGCAGGACCGTCGCCGCGCCGTCGGCAATCGGTCAGGGCGCGTGCCGCGACAAGGGCATAGGGGTCGCGGCGAGCGCGGTGCCTGGCTGCATGACCGTCGCGAGGACGGCGGCGTCCAGCCAGGGCCCGAGCGC
>CALGHC010000868.1 GCA_937915965.1 uncultured Myxococcales bacterium | reverse complement strand
ACCGACACCCTCGCCGGCGCAGCGGCGCTGCCCGCGGCCGCGACCGCCACAGCCAGCGATGGCCTGGTCGTCGCCGGCGGCCGCAAGCTCGGCGACAAGCGGGTCGGCTTCGTCGCACGTAGTGACCCGTGGGGCCACGTCAGCTGTGCCACAGCGGGCGTCTGCCTCGACCAGCCGGCGGGAAGCTGCATGGACAACGCGCCGTGCAGCCAGGACTGGTGCGACGGTCAGAAGGGCTGCATGCACCCGATCACCGATGGTCTGACCTGCGATCCAGACGACGGCTGCTCGGAGATGTCGGCTTGCAACGGCGGCGCGTGTCCCGCGAGCGAGGCGGGTCGCCTGTGGGTCCATCGCGAGGATTCGATCGGCGAAGGCCCGAGCGCCTTCGGCCGCGCCGTCGTCCAACCGGACGGGACCATCGCCATGACCGGCCAGGTGATCGAGGGCGGCAAGGGTCGCGCCTTCGTGCGCCGCCTCGCGGGCAATCAGTCGCTGTGCAGCGTCACCTTTGACCTGCTCGGCTCGCCGGCATATGGCGCCGACATCACGAGCGACGGCGGCACCGGCTTGATCGTCGTCGTCCGCGGCGCCCACGCGGTGGGCACTGCGGACCAGCACTACGGCGCGATCGCCTGGGTGTCGTCGGACTGCAAGGTCACCAAGTTCGACGCATGGCCCGAGTTCGCCAAGGGCCCTCCGCTCGCCGTCGTTCGCTATGCCGACGGCGCGATCGGAGTTCTCTACCGGCCCGTGCCCTACATCCTCGTGCTCAGCCGGCGATGGGCGTCTGGCGCGGTGGTCTGGGCCACGACCGTGGGCAACCTGGGCTACTACCTCTCGACACCAAACACCGTGTGGGCCTCGGTCGACAACCCGCTGCCCCAAAAAGCGGCCATCTGGGGCCCGCATATGCAGGTCGTGAACGGTGCGACCTGGGTGGCCGGTTCCTACTACCGCGCCAAATCCAAGCGCATAAAGGGATTCCTTGGCTATATCTGGGCCAACGGCATCAACCCCAAGGGCACCGTCCCGTTGAACAACCACAACGCCTACGAAGACCATCTGCTCGTCGGCGGTGCTGTTGGTCTGGCCGACAGCACGGCGTTGCTGGTCGGCGCGGACTGCAAAGCCGACTGGATATGCAGGGCCTGGATGCTGCGGGTCAAAAGCACCATCAGCACGGTGTGGGCCAAGACGATGCTGACCAGCGGAACCCGCCTGTACGACGCCACGACCGCCGCGGACGGCGGCTTCTACGCCGTCGGGACCCGGCGCATCAACGGCTATTTCCGCGCTTGGATGGTGCGGATCTCGGACAAGGGCGATCTCCTCTGGGACCGAGTGTGGAACGACTGGCCAGCGTTCAACTACCAGATCGAGGCCCTGCCCGGCACCGACGACCTGCTCGTCGGCGCCCTGTATGGCGGCGGGCTCGAGGCGCGCGTCACCCGGACGGATCTCTGGGGCCATCGGGGCTGCGCGGCCGCGGGCGAGTGCCTGCAGAAGACGGCCCTGGACTGTAGCGACGGCAAGGCCTGCACCTTGGACTGGTGCCGGGCGGGCGCCGGCTGCTTGCACCCACCGATTCCGGGATGCTTGTGAGGGGTGGGGTTGCCAGATAGTGTGAGCGGGCGTCCGCCCTGCTGGGGAGTTGTCGGAGTCCGCGATGAACTGTCGTTCTCTTCTACGCGAATCACCGCCGCCAGGCGCGCTCTTGCGCCCACGCCGGCCCGCGGGCATCGCACGGTTGTCTCTCGCCCGTGCCTGGCTCGCCGTTGCCAGCGTCGCCTGCGCCTTCGCCTGCGTCGCTTGCACCACACCCGAGGCCTCGAGCGACGATGACGTGACGGCGGGCGGTCAGGACGGCACCGACGTCACTGGTGTCGCCGACGTGCAGGCGCAAGACGACGCGACGGACGTCTCAGGCAACGCCGCGGACGCAGCCGAAGACAGCAAACCTGCCGGCGACGTCACGGCGGTGGCCGACGTTGCCAGCGATGGCGCGGTGCTCACCGATACAGTTCAGACTGACGCTGCGCAGACCGACGCTGCGCAGCCCGACGCGGTGCAGCCCGACGCGGTGCAGCCTGACACCGCCCAAGGCGACACCGGCCAGGGCGACACCAGCCCAACAGACAGCACACAGCCCGACGCGTCCCCCGACCAGGACGTCGCTTCGCCGGACGCGGTCGTCGCGGTCGACGGCGGCGCCGCGCCGACCGTCTGCTATCCCGGAGAGCCACCGCTGCTGTGCGCCACGGGCGCCGAGGTCTGCATCAAGTCCATCGATCTCGGCAGCTCTTTCTACTGCAAGGCGTTGCCCGACGAGTGCAGCAGCGACGACGCCACTTGTGAATGCGTCCACGGTGACGTGTTCTGTGCGTCGATCTTCAACGCGAAGTACTGCTGCGAGGACGACCCGGCGCCCAATCAGATCCGCTGCGTCTACAAGAACGACGGCTGCTGACCGCCTCGGCGTGCAGCTACTCCTTGCACCAGCTGGCTACTCTTTGCACCAGCTGCCGCCGCAGACGTCGATCACCTGGCCATCGGGTCGCAGGAACGCGTCGAGCTGTTTGATGCTGGCGTCGCTGCGGCGTAGCGACTCGTGGACGTGGTTGCTGTTCGCTGGTGGCCGGCCGATCAGGTCTGGCAGCGGCGAGATGCCAAAGTCCCAGACCGCGAACACCGAGGCGTCGGTTGGCGCCGATACCGTCGGCAGCCCGGGCACCGGCCGCGGCGACGGCACCAGCAGCGACAGGCCCAGCGCCCGCGCGTGCAGCTCCGTGGCGACGTTGGGGACCGAGGTGTCGCCCAGGCCCATCTGCACCACCACGCGTCGGCTTGTCGGGCTGCCGGGCAAGGTGTTGGTCAGCACCCGCGGCGCCCAGGTCAGCGGATCGATGCGGTCAAGCCCCGGGGCGAGCAGGGCGGTGAGCTTCTGGATGTCGATCGGCGCGGGCAGCTGCGCCGCGATCAGCGCGCGGAATGACGCAAAAGGCATCGCCCGCGACATCATCAAGACGAAGCCGGCGCCACCAGCGCCCAGGGCGATTCGGTCGACATGAGTCGTCAGCGCCGCGTAGAAGCCGCCGAGAATGTGACCCTGGCTGATCCCGTAGAAGTACAGCTGATCGGGGTCGTAGATGAGCTGGCCGCCCTCGCGAAGCTGTGGCAGCTCGGCGAGGGTGGTGCGCACCGCCTCGGAGAGCGCCATCTGGTTGATCATCGCTTGATGGACGCGGTCGCCAAAGCGGATCGACTGGGCGAGATCGCTCGACATGTCGATCAGGACGCCGCCCAGGTCGACCTTGCTCATGCCCCACCAGTCAACCGCGACCACGACCATGCGCGTTCGCTGGGTGAAATCGACGACAAAGCCCTCGTCGATCTCGCCGCGTCCGCCGAAGAAGCCGTGACCGAACTGCAACACCCGCGCCGGGCCATCGTCAGCCAGAGTCGGCGTGACGCTGTTCGGGATGCGCAGCGTAAACGGCACCTGGGCTGTGCCGTTGGCGACGACCTCGCCGGCGGCGTCGCGGTTCAAGGCGGCGCGCGGTTCGGCGTCCTCGCAGTACAGCGGTACCGTCAGCTCGCCCTCGATTCGCCGCCACGTCTTGGCGTCGACGTGGTCGGTTACGCTGAGGATCTTTACGGCTGGCGGCGAGGCGGCCAGCCGCTCGATGGCGTCGGCGCGCATCGCGATCATGTCCCGGGTGGCGATCTCGTCGCTGCCGGTCGTGAAGTCCCATGCCAGCTGCAGAGACGCGCGCTCGACCCCCGCGTCGACGAGCGCAGGGAAGACAGCCTTGTCGAAGTGCGCCGCCAGGCCGGCGAGGCTCGGCTCGGCGGCGGCCGTTCCGTCGCGCAGCTTGGCAAACGCAGCCGGTGGCGCGTGCAAGCTTCCATTTGGCCGCGTCACGCCGTGGATCGCGACGATGTAGCGGGTGCGCGCCGCGAGTCGGACCAGCGGTCGGAGGATCAGCGCTTGCTTCGCCGGTGGCGGCGCCTGGGCGTCCAGCTCGGCGAAGTGCAGCACCGATTCGCCGGTGTCGGTGTTGAGGATCAGGGTGGTCGGTCCGATCGCCCGGGTCGCGGCGATGTCGCCGCCGAGATCGGTGAGGGACGCCGGGTCGATGCCGTCGGGGAACCAGGCGAGCAAGGCCAGGTTCGTCGGAGCGCCGTCTGCGGGATACATCGCCAGCGGATCGACGCCATCGCCCTTGGTCGTATGGGGCAGCGCCTGCGGTCCCACGACGACGCGGCGGCCGGACGGCAACGAGTCGTCATCGACCAGGAAGACGTCCGAAGGGTAGGGCAGCAGGCAGTCCCAGTCCGCGGCGATCGGGTTGCAGCCATTGATCAGCTCGATCGCTGGCGCGGTGTCGTCATCGGCTGGTTTGGCCTCGTCGCTGCTGCAAGCGGTGATTGGGGCCAACAGACCGCAGCACGCGGCGAGGGATGCCGCGCGCGCGGCCGACAGCGACGCCCGCCGAACGGCGGGGTGCCGGGGGAAATGGAGGGCAAACGTTGTCTTCATCGGCGATGCTCCGCTTTGGCTTTCGGACACCACCGGCAGTGGTGAGGGGGCGCGCGGGCGCTGCCACAGCATCCACCGACGCGTTTACAGCGTCCACCGTGACGCGTTGCCAGCATCCGCACTGCCACGTTGCCAGCATCCACACCGACGCGCCTACAGCATCCACACCGACGCGTTGTCCATGCCCCATGATTCGTCGCTCGGAGCTGAATCCAGGCTGCTGCCGACCTTCACCGTCAGCGACGCGGCGGCGTGCTTCATCGAGTGGTCCACCGGCCACTTCTCCTCGTTCCAGCCACTGCTGCCCGAGCCGCAGACCGGTGCCCCATTGGCGTGCTGACCATTCTTGACCCAGACCTGGCCGCCGTCGATCTGCAGCCAGCCGTTCTCGCCGTCCCAGCTGTCGATACGGATGAAATCCAGCTTGACGCGGATGTCCGTGTGGGCGGGCAGCACCGCGAACGTGCGCGTCGCCGTATTGCCGGTGCCAAACGTGTTGTAGCCGCCGAGGATCTTGCCGTAGCTGCCGCACGCCGTGATCGTGTTGGGGCTCCAGCCGCCCGCCGAACCTTCGAAGTCGTCCTGGCTCAGCAAGGTCCAGCCGCCGCCCGTCATGTTGCAGGTGAGCTCGGCCGCCTCGCCGAGACCGTCGCCGTCGAGGTCGACCCAGTACAGGCCGTCGGCGGCCTCGGCGTTGCCGTCGAGGATCGCCTTGCAGCTTGCCGCGGGGTTGTCCTTGGTCTCGCCGACGCCGACGCACTTCTCGGCGACGCATGACTTGCCCGGCTCGCACAGCGTACCGGTGCCCTTGCAGCCACCTGGATCACCGCAGTCGGTGACGATCGTCTGGCCACAGGCGACGCTGCCCGCCGGCTTGCAGACGCTCTCGCAGGTGAGCAGCTGCTTCCAGACGCTGCCGTTGCAGAAATGCAGTTTGGTCGAGCCGCTGTCGATCGCGATCCGACCGAAGAGGGCCGGCGCGCAGGCGTCCTTGCTGACGTCGACGGCGGCGAGGTTGGCTCCTGCGAGGGTCGAACCAGACAGGTCGACGCCGCCTGACAACGTCACCGGCCCCTGCACGGTGCCTCCTTTGGTCGACAGGAAGCCGCTGGCGACGCCGTCGGCGAGGTGATTGAGGGTGATGCAGCCGGTGCACTTGACCTCCTCGGCGGTGGTCGCGGAGTCGGCGGCCTTGGCGAAATCTGCGGTCTTGGCCGTCTCCGCGGCGGTCGCGGTGGCGGCGTGGTCCGCTTCGGTGGCGAGGTCGGCGGCGAGCGCGTGCGCGGCCTCGTTGGCTGCGCCGCCTTTGCTGGCCGAGCCGGCGTAGGTGAAGTTGACGTGGCTGGACTCGATCGCCGTCGGCGCGATCATCGTCGCCGTGACGCAAGCCGAACAGTCGAGCGCGGTCGCCGCACCGGCGGGCTCGGTCGACGCCGCATAGGCGAACGCGCCTGCTGCAGCGACGTGGGCGTGCCACGCCGACGGTACTGGCGCCAACGCGACGCGCGGCAGCTCGTCGGTGCCGCCGACCTGGATGCCCAGCCACAGTGGCTGGCCGCTCTCGAGCAGCGCCGCGTCGATCGCCTTCACCGCGCCGAGCTCGAAGGCGAAGAAGCCCGACTCGACGGCCACCTTGTTGACCAGCTCCTGCCAGATCGGCTCTTGGCCGTCGATCTTGTCGTACAGCGACGCGACAATGACGTAGCTGCCGTCAGCGACAGGCCCGCCGCCACCAGAGCGCAGCACGCCCTGCAGCGGCAGCGTCGCGGCGAGGGCGACGGCAGGGACGGCCGCGGCGGCGAGCGCGACGGCGACAAACAGCGACTTCAATGGCATCAACATGGCGGGAGCCTCCTGGTGGCACGGCGGCATGTTAGCGAGTCTGCAGCGCAACCACCAGAGCGCCCAGGGTAGTCGGGGACGCAGCCGCGCCGGACGTCGTCCGCGGCTTCCTCGGTTGCGAGCACTTCTCGGGCATCAACGATCACCTGCGCCGGCGCGTTCAGACGCCGATCGACGGGGCCGTGCCAGATTGAAGCGACGGTCCTGAATCGCCTGCAGTCGCTCGTAGCGCCCCTGCCAGCAGGCCGCGCGATCGGTTTCTGTTGTGCGTGCTGGCGCAGTGCAAAGGCGTGCAAAAGTTGCATCTCCGATAATATCGGCAGAAACTACTGCCATCTGGGCTGCCCCGCATGCTGCTGGCGCGCCCTCGCGATCGTCGACTCGTCGCGGACACCGTCGCTCCGTGGCGCGGTCAAAGCCTCGCTCCTACACCCGACCTGCGCCCGACCTGCGCCCGGGACGGCGGGCGTGCCGAGTCACTCGTTCGCGCCAAGGCAAGCGACCATGCGAGAGTCCAGATCAGCCGCACCACGTGCCGACACCGACCGCGCCAGGGCGCCGAGTGATGCCCCCGGACCTCTCCGCGTCGCTAGTGGGGGGCGCGCGAGCGCCGGCGGCCGACGCCGACGCGGGCGCGACGACCTGGACTGGTTGGTCCGTGCGTACCGGCAGATGCGCTTCGTACGTCTGGTCGATCGCAAACTGGTCGCGCTGTCGCGCAGCGGCCGGGCCGGCGTCTACACCCCATTCGCTGGCCAGGAGGCCGCGCAGGTCGGTGCCGCGCTCGCCATGCGCGACGACGACTGGCTGGTGCCAAGCTTCCGCGAGAGTGGCCTGATCGCCAGCCGCGACGTCCCCCTTGAGCGCATGTTGCTCTACTGGATGGGCTTTGAGGAGGCCAACATCCACGACAGCAGGACGCTGCCGATCTGCGCGCCGGTCGGCAGCCACCTGCCCCACGCCGTCGGCCTTGCCTGGGCCGAGACGCTGGCCGGCAGCGACGACGCTGTCCTCGCGTGCCACGGCGACGGCGCGACCAGCACGGGCGACTTCCACGAGGCCCTCAACCTCGCCGCCGTGCGGCGCCTTCCGGTCGTGTTCTTCTGCCAGAACAATCAGATCGCGCTGTCGACACCGACCACGTCGCAGACCGCCGAGACGACCCTCGCGCGCAAGTCTGTCGCCTATGGCTGCGCCGGCATCCGCGTCGACGGGGACGACGTCGGCGCCGTCTACGAGGTCGTCACCGCCGCGCTCGAACGGGCCCGCCGGGGCAAGGGGCCGACTCTGGTCGAGGCCCTGACCCGGCGTGAGGGCGGACACAGCGCCCTCGACGACGCACTCGGCTGCTGCGGCCAGGCCGATGAGGACCGCAGCGGCGACGCGCTCGCGCGAACCCGGGCGCGCCTGTGTGCGGCGGGCGTGTGGGATGTCGAACGCGAGGCTGCGTGGGTCGTCGAGGTCGAGCAGCGCATTCGCTCTGCAGTTCAGACCGCAGAGGAGCTCGCGGCCGGGCTCGTCGATCGCCCCGCCGCCGTCTTTGACCATGTCTGGGCCGACCTGCCTCCGGACCTGCGGCGCCAGCGAGCCGAGGCCATCCGCGCTGCCGCCCGCCGACGTACTGACGACGGCGCAGGTCCCCTCCACCTGCTCCCCCCGGTCGCGGGCCCGGTGACCGACGCCACCCCCTGGCAGGTCCCGCCGACGGCCGGCCCCTGCGTCGAGATGAACATGGTTGAGGCGATCGGACTGGCGCTGGCCGAGGTGCTCGACGAGGCGCCAGACACGCTGCTGATCGGCGAGGACGTCGCCGGCCTCGGCGGCGTGTTCCGGGTCAGCCAGGGCCTGGTTGAGCGCTTTGGAGAGGCGCGCGTCGTCGACACGCCGATCTGCGAGTCGGCGATCGTTGGCGCCTCGATTGGTCTGGCCTGGGCTGGGAGGCGTCCGATCTGCGAGATTCAGTTCGGCGGCTTCCTCTATCCAGCGTTCGATCAGCTCCGCTCGCACGCCGCGCGGGTCCGCTGCCGCACGCGCGGCCGCCACCAAGCTCCCATCGTCGTCCGCGCGCCACA
>CALGHC010000867.1 GCA_937915965.1 uncultured Myxococcales bacterium | reverse complement strand
CGCCGCTGCCGCCTCGGCCGCCTCGGCCGCCGCCGCGCAGCAAGAGGCCAACACGAAGGCCGGCGGCAAGGGACTCCTACTGGGAGTCTTTGGCATCATCGCGGTGCTGGGCGTTGGCGCCGCACTGTATTTCGCCTTCGCCGATGGGCCGCCGCCGGCAGCGCCCGTCGCCGAGCCGGTCGCCGCGCCCGCCGTTGACGTCCAGGCCGCGCCTGTCGTGGAGGATGCGGGCCGGACCGAGGACGTCGCCGAGGACATCGCCGAAGAGGTCGACACTGGGCCCGACGTCGAGGAGATCGCTGAGGAGGTCATCGACACCGCCGAGCCCGAACGGCCTCGCGTGCGCGTCCACCGCAAGGTCCGCCCGGTTGTGCCCAAACCGCCGGAGCACAAACCGAAACCACGCGGCGACGTGCCCGTGACATTCTGATCCAGTCTGCGGCCGCTCGACGACTCCGTCTGCCTGAACGCGCGGTTCGACGTGCGGGGAGCGAGAATGGACCTCCACGCCTTTTGGAACTTGCCGCGATCGACGACACCGAAGACGTGGTACGAGGAGATCGTGCCGGTGGTCCCACTTGTGCTGCCGGCGATCGACGTACCGTGGCCGGTGGTCTACCACGTCGACGGCTCGGGCGGCGGCAGCTGGACCGTGACGGTCGCGGCTGGGCGCGCCCAGGTCGCTGTGGGTGGCCACGATGCGCCGATTGCGCAGGTTCGGATGCGACGCAGCGATCTGCGCGAGCTGGTCGGCGGCTTTTTGCGCGACCGGCTGCGAGATGCCGTGGATCGCTTGGGCGTTGGCCTCGATCTCGCTGGGATGGGCGCCCCGGCCATCGAGACAGCTCGTCTCAAGCGCCTCGCAGATCTGAGCGGCAGCGTTGGAATCGAGGTGCGCGACCGCCGGTTGGGCGACAGCGCGCGCTTTGTCGTCACGTTTGGCTCCGGGGACCCGGCCTGGGAGACACCAACGACGGAGCTGACCATCGAGGCCGGCCACCTGGTTGAGTGGATCGTTGGGCGTGTTCATCCGCGCCAGATTCTAACCGGAGGGCGCCTGCGTCTCGCTGGCGAGGTCGCCCTGCCCACGCGCGCCCTGGGGCTGCTTCTGGGTGACTGAGGCAGCGACCGGACCCGGCGTCCCGCCGCCCTATTCTCGCGCGCTGTCGGCGGGCTATCTGATCGTTTGGAGTGGATCATGAGCAGCAAAGATCGGGATTTTCATCGCCACGCCGGCGGATCAGGTCGGGCTCCGACCGACGAAGATGAGGGCGAGACCACAGGCGAGGAGGACGACCCGCTCGCTCTTGCGCTGGGGCGGATCGGTATTGCGCTCACGTCGGCAGACGACGAGGTCGACGACGATTCGACAGAAGGCAATGATCTTGCCACTAAAACGGCCGCGAGCGGCGCCGATTACGGTGCGTTGCCAAGCTCCGAGGCGTGGCAACTGGTCGCCGTGCAGGGGCTCGCACACGATCCGTACGAAGGTCGCGCCGAAGCCCGCCGCTCGGCCCTGGCTCAAATCGCTACCGCGCGGCAAACGGCGTTTGGCCTCAGCCGTCTCACCATCGACTACGTCCGTCTCAGCGGCGCCGAGAAGCTTGACGTCCTCTTCGCGCTCGCCGACCCGCAGTCCGCCATTCAGGCTCTCAGCGGCGAAGAGTTCGTCTTCCTGGTCAAGGATATTGGTCTGAACGATTCGGCCGACCTGATGGCGTTCGCTTCGCCTCGCCAGCTACAGGCGTGCATCGACCTCGACGCTTGGGTCGGCGACGTGCTCGACCTCGAGGCAGTGGCACAATGGGTGGCGGTCTGCAGCGAGGCAGGTACCGATACCCTGGATCGCTTCATCCGCTCGCAGGAGGACGGCGTCCTGTGCCACTACCTGATCTCACAGCTGATGGTCATCGAGGACCTTGAGAACGCCGATGAGCAACTGCCGGACGACTGGGACTTCTTCCACTCGCCCGATCAGACGATGATAATCGCCATGCCGCCCGGACTCGCCGATCCCCTCGCGTTGCGTGCGGTGATCGACAGCCTCTACCGCCATTCGACGGTGCGCGCCCGCGGGATCCTGCGCGCCACCCGCTTTGAATTGCCCGAGAATCTCGGCGAAGACGCGTTCGACGAGCGCAACCGCCGCATCGAGATCTGGGGCTTCCTGCCCCGCCATGAAGCGCTCCACATGTATACCTTCCGCGAACCTTACGCCTGGCGCGACGAGGTGCGCGCGACCTTCACCGGTGCCCAGCCGCTCGAGGGTGACGGACCCGGGCCGTATCTGCCCGACGAGGAGCCCGACCGTTTGGGTCTGGTCCTGCGCGGCGAGGACGCCGGAGGATTCTTGGGCGAAGCGCTGTTGCGCTGCCCGGCGCAACACCAGCAGCGGCTGCAGCTCGCTTTCGTTCGGCTCGCCTACCAGGCGCTCGCCGCGCGCGAAGAGCGCCCCGCCGAGATCGACGCCCTCGCCAACTGGAGCCGCCACGCTCTGCGTACCTGCGAGATGGGCCTCGTTCATCTCTCAAGCGGCGACCTGCGTCTGGCCGCGATGTTGCTGCAGCACATGTTTGTGGTCGACCTCTTCCGCGCCGGTCACAGTCTGGTGCTGCTGCTGCACCACGCTGCTCGCGATCTGCGCCGCCGGCTGGGCGGCCAACAGCGCCTCGCCTTGCTCGACCCACCTGACGATTCGCTCCTTGAGGGCCTGCTTCGACCGCTGCCGATGCTCGCCGCCGGTGTCCTTGGCTCCGTCGTCGGCGCTACTGGCCACGCCAGCGAGCTTGTCGGCGATGGGGCCGCCATCTCGTCGTTTCGGCCGTTCGAGCGCTTCGCGGATATCGAGGCCGCTCGCGCCCGGCTGCACGGCTTGCGGGCGACGGTCTTGTTGCTCGACCGGCTCGCCGCGGGTGATCTGCCCGCCGCGATCGCCCGTCTCGAGGCGGCCGTCGACCCGAGCGTCGTCGGCGACTTGCGCCTGTCGACCTTGCTGGGCACCGCGCTGGCTTGGCAGATCCTTGATGGAAGCCCGCTCCTGGTCGCCCTGCCCATCGCGGATCTGCGGCGTTTCTTGCGGTTGGCTTTCGAGGGTCCGGTCGGCCACCGCGAGGTGCGTATCTTGCTGCGCGAACGCCTCGCCCAGGTTCCAGACGCGGTCCCTGGCCTGTCTGAGCACGAGGTCGCGGGCCTGCAGCGGCTGATCGAACGGGTGCTTGTGCGCCTCGCCGAGGAGCTCGGTGGTCTCGACCCGCGCGAAGCGATCGAGGCCGCCTGGATCGGCACGGCGCTGGCGGTCACCATGGCGGCGCCCCCGGACCCGAGAAGCACCTGACCGGGCTCGCAGTTTCAGGTCTCGCGTGGCCGGCAAAACTCGACACAGGGCGTCACCCCGTCATCATCGACGCCATGAGTGGTCTCCTGCCCGATGGCGTGACATCCGCGCCGCCCATCCGCCGCCGTCCAGATGCAGCCCGCGTCGATCGGACCATAGGCAACGACCAGAACGACCACGCCGACCGGGCCCGCGACCGGGCCGACCTCGCCGCCTTCATCGAACACTTGGAGATCGAGCGCGGCGCCCCGCGTCAGACGGTGCGCGCATACCGTTCCGACGCCGAGCGCTTTGTGCGGTTCTTGTGGCGGCGCGCCGACGGGGTCAACCTGCGCACCGCAAGCCGCGATGACCTTCGCGCTTTCACCGAGGTCCTTCATGGGGAGCTTGCGGCGGCGTCAGTCTCGCGGAGCTTGTCCACGCTGCGTCACCTCTACCGCTTCTTCCGGCGGCTGGGGTGGGTCGATCACGAGCCCACCGCGGGCCTTCGCAATCCACGCGGCGAGAAGACCTTGCCGCGCTTCCTCGGTGTCGACGAGGTGCTGGTCCTGCTGCGTGGGATCGTCGACGGAGAACCGTCGCTCGTCGCTCGCGACGTCGCCCTCATTGAGCTCCTCTACGGCGCCGGCCTGCGGGTTGGCGAAACGGCGGGTCTCGATCTCGGCGCGGTTGACCTCGAGGCGTGCATGGTTCGGGTGGTCGGCAAAGGCGACAAGACTCGGCTCGTGCCTTTCGGCCGGGCCGCTGTCGCGGCAGTCGAGGCGTGGCTGGCCATTCGGCCCGAGGTGCTTGAGCGCTGTCCCGCTGGCCAGATCGACGCAGCAAGTGAGGCGCTGTTTCTTCACCGTCGCGGCGGTCGTTTGAGCACCCGTTCGATCGCCCGAATGCTCGATCGCCGCTGTCTGCAGGCCGGCTTGCATCGTGCGATCTCCCCCCACGCCTTGCGTCACTCGTACGCGACCCACGTGCTGGACGGCGGTGCGGACATTCGCGAGGTCCAGGAGCTGCTCGGACACGCTCGATTGAGCACGACCCAGCGCTATACCCACACATCGATGGCAGGCCTGGTGCGCAGCTACGACGACGCCCACCCGCGCGCAGGGCGTCGGCCCGCGGCCGCGCCGCCGGAGGAACCGTGAACCGACGTCGCCGCCCGAGCTCGCTGATCCTCGCCATCCTCGGCCTCGCCGCGGTCGTTGGCTGGTCGCCGGCGCGCGCCGCCGGCGTGGCGACCACTGTCCGACCGCCTGCGGCTCCCGACTCTGAGGACAAGCAGCGGCCCAATCGCATCGCCGGCGAGCTGGGTTTCGCTCGCATCGACGGCGATCTCTTTACGACCACCGTGCTCTACGGAGACTTCCGATTCGGCGACGCAGCGCTGGGCGTCCAGCTGCCGCTGCGGCTGCGGATCTTTGATCTCGGCCCCAAGGACGATCGCAGTGACTTCGAGATTCGCCACCAAGATTGGGACGAGACCGGAGACTGGACCCGCTTTCTGCGCTTCTTCCAATGGGGCAAGCCGGGCGAGGCCCTGTATCTGCGGGTCGGCGAGCTGACCGGCGCGTCGCTGGGCCACGGCACGATCGTCGACCAGTACTACAACAGCCTGTTGACGAATCACTGGCAACCGGGACTGCGCGCAGACCTGGATCTGGGCATCGCCGGTGGACAGCTGTTTGTGAGTGACCTCACCGCATTGGACATTCTCGGCGGACGTGCCTTTGTGCGCCCTTTCGATCGTTTCAAGGCGCCGATACTGCGTTCGGTCACGCTGGGAGCGACGGTTGTCGCCGATGCGAGCGCCGCCGGCGCCCATTTCACCGACGCCAGCGGTCAGGTCCAGCTTGACGATATGGAGCGCATCGTCACTGAGATCGACCCGCTGGTCGTCTACGGCGTCGACCTGGGGGTCGAGATCTTCCGCAATCGTTTCATGGAGATCGTGCCGTATCTCGACTGGAATTTTCTCGCAAACGGCCGCGGTCGACTCGATGGCGGCCTTCATCTGGGCCTGTTCCTCCACGTGCACCCCACTGGGTCTCTGCTGGACTGGCTGCTCAAGTACGAGATGCGCGTGTATCGGGGGGCCTACATCCCGGCCTACTTCAACACGCTATACGAGGTCGAACGCTTGGACTTCCGACCGGACTCGATCGCGCCGAGCGGTCGGGCGCCGAAGGGCGAGACTGTCCGGTCGGTGCTGCGCGACCCCTTGTCGACTACCGGCCACTACCTCTTTGCCGACCTCAGTGTGCTCGATCGGATCCGTGTGGCGGCCGTCGTCGAGGTACTTGAGGAGACCGCTGGTGGCGCGGTTGCGTTT
Organism: uncultured Myxococcales bacterium; assembly: GCA_937915965.1. Taxonomy (GTDB): domain Bacteria; phylum Myxococcota_A; class UBA9042; order UBA9042; family UBA9042; genus CALGHC01. Next base: position 3,310 of record CALGHC010000867.1, on the reverse strand, counting down.
TGGGTGCAGACCCCGTGGTTGGCGGGGTTGCGGGCAGACGCCTTCTACACCAAGCGCAACATGCGCTCGCCTCTCGATCTGTTTGAGGCGGACCGGGCGCTGGCGATCTTGTCGATGAAGTACCTCGTGCTCGACCCGCTCTATGTGTTCGTCAACTATGAGCGGCAGTGGTATCTGGCCGCCGACGCATGGAAGCCAGGCGCCGATTCGATCTACGAGACCGTCAATGACTTCTCCTTGGGCGCTGGTTTCGAGAAGCGCTTCTAACTGGCGTGGACCGCGACCGACTACGAAGGCGAGGGCCCGGTGAGTCAGCCAGCCATCGGGGCGGAACCCGGCCGCGAGGCGGCGCCGGTACCGAATGTGCGGGTCGCACGGCGCGTTGCATCAGTGGAGGCGCGGCGCGCGCTCTTGATCGCAGGCGATGGATGTGTCAAGAGCCGATCGGTTTGGTCGCGACTCATTTGGGCCGGTTGTTGGATCGCTCGGACCCAACCGCCGGATCGCAAAGCGGGCGGTGTCGACCACCGCGGCGCGGCCGGTAGCAGGCGAATCGGGTCCACAGTTGGCCCGCCAGGCGACGGTTGGGCCACAGCGGTGACGCAGTCGTTTCCTGGTCAGGATGGAGGTTGGTGGATGAACCCGAGCCGTGTAGCCCGCCTGTCCCGTGACGGCAGTCGCCGATGCGACCGTCAACGCCTTGGCGTCCATCCCTGCCTCCGCGCAGCCCGCTCGTTCTGCACCCTCAGCGTCGTCACTTTGCTGCTGACCCTGGCTGGTCCGTCTTTCGCCGACGAGGGCGCCGTCGATCTCTATGTCTTGGAGTTGGTCGACTTCAGCGGCGTGGCCGTGCCGATGATCGTGCCTCAGAGTGACTCCAGCCTGCTGGGTACTGGTCCGTCCTCTCGGCCGACTCGGGCCTTTGCTTCTCTGCGGGCACGTTCGCCCAAGGCATATGGAAAGAGCACCCTGCGCATCGACTCTGCGAGTCGGGCCACGGTCGTCATCGACCAGGTAGCCGACGCGGATCAGGTGATCGCCGAGGTCTACTGGACCTTGTCTACGATGGGCATCAGCGAGCTGTTCGCGCCGCCGGTGTTCAAGGCGCCGGTCGAGATAGGCCAACTCAGCTACGGCGCCCACGTGCCTTTCCTCGCGCCCTGGGACCTGTTGCGTTTCGCCAAGCGCGATCTACTGCCGCGCCGCGCGTTTGTCATCGTCGCAGGCAAGCCGATGCCGGCAGACGAGGCGGCCCGCAAGCTCGCCGACGGCGACGTCGCCCTGCGCAAGGCGCTGACCGACGCGATAGCCGGCCAGCTGCGTGGCCCCCGCCTCGCGATCATCGCCGCGGTTGCCGACGCCGAGGCGCGGGAGACCTTCAAGCTCAAGGCGGAGGACCTGCTGCCCGTGCTTGGGGACATGGCGTTGCAGCTGCGCAGCGCGGCGCTCGACGCCATCATCGAGGCTGGAATCGCCGGCCACAAACCCGTCATCGCCTCCCTTGAGAAGCTGGTCGAGACTGATAGCGACGCCAACCTGAAGCTGCGCGCGGTCAAGGCCCTGTCGAAGGCGGGCGTGCGCAAGTACGACGACCTCCTCCAGGCCGAGAAGCTGCGCACCGGCACAGCAGCAGAGGCGCTCAAGGCCGTCGACATTCTGGTGAACTCCGAGCAGGTCGCGACAGCTGCGCCCGCTTTGGTGGCTGCGTTGTCGCACGCCGATCCAGCGGTGCGCGAGGCGGCCTTCACGGGGCTGGCCAAGATGGGTCGCTACGACACCCTGCACGAGGCGATGGACGGCGACCAGCTCTCTGAACAGATGCGTGAACGGATCGCCACGGTGCTTGTCGAAAACGGCTCGGACGCGGCCCGGGACAGGAGCCTGACGTACCTGATCAGCAAGGGCAGCACCCAGGGCGCGATCTTCGCGGCCCAGACCTTCGGCAAGCGCGGCTCGAAGGGTGCGACGCCCAAACTCATCGAAGCGCTCAAGCACGAGAACGCCATGGTGCGGCAGGCCGCCGCCGAGGCGCTCGCGGTCATCAAGGATGAGCGCGCCATCGTGCCGCTTGCCGACGCCGCTGAGGCTCGCGACCGCGATCATGAGTTCATGATGAACGCGGCGGTCGAGATCCTCAAAACCTTGCGACTCGAGCAGGTCAAGACGCTCGTGAAGTCGCGCAACCTGGCCGTGAGGCAGATGGCGATCCGCTCGCTTGCCGGCTTCGCGACTGGCTCGCGGCCCAGGCCGGATGTCGTCGCGCTTCTGCTTGAAGCGATGAAGGACGAGAACCTCGCGATCAAGCGGGCGGCGGTCTACGCCCTGGCGCGCATCGAAGACGACGGAATCGTGCGCGATCTGGAAGCCTTGACGGCCGATCCTGATATCGACGTGCGGATTCAGGTCGCCTGGGCCCTGGGCCACGCCAGCGAGAAATACGCCGCGGCCGGCAAGAAGCTGCTCGAGATGATGCGCGACCGCGAAAAGCGGGTGCGGGTCGCCGCCATTGATGGGCTCGCGCTACGCAAGGAGGCCGCAGCCGTGCCCGAGCTGCTGCGCCTGGTCAACTACCCCGACGAGGTCATCGCTTCGGCGGTATTCAACGCCCTCTATGCGCTGCGTGGCGTGGCCGACAGCCCGGACCTGCTGCGCCAGATCTTCCGCCGCGGGATGGCCAAGCAGAACTCCAGCGTGCGACTTGCTTGCGTCAAGGCGCTCACTGAAGGGACGGCGGTCGCCGATCTCGACGCCCTGCGGCAGGCGTCCTTTGACCAGAGCAAAGAGGTCAAGCTCGCCGCGATCGGTGCGCTTGGCGGCAGCGGCTTGCCCGAGGCCATGGACGCGATCTCGCTGTGGTTCGGCGACCCAGAGGTCGAGGTGCGAACCGCTGCGCTCGAGGCGCTCGCCTCGATTGACGCGAAGGCCGACTGGAAGCCGAAGAAGAAACGCTATCTGTCCGATTTCATCGCCGCACCTGGACAGGACGACGCGCTCAAGAAGCGGGCACTCGACCTGCAGAAGGCGCTGTAGCGGTCGACGGAGGTGTCGCGATGATCGACATGACGCGTGAGCCGGTCGCTCGCGGCAGACTGGCGCCGACCGCGCGAACCGCGCGGACCGTGTGGCCTTTGCGGACCGCAGGGACCGCAGGGGCGGCATGGGCGCCATCGGCAGCATGGACATCGTCGGTGGCGTGCGCGGTCGCGACCGCAGCGATCGTGGCGCTGCCGGTCGACGCTGGCGCGGTTCCGCCGTCTCGCCCGGAGGCGCCCTCGAACGCGGACGGCGCGACGGCCTCCCCGGCGCCGCT
>CALGHC010000866.1 GCA_937915965.1 uncultured Myxococcales bacterium | reverse complement strand
CCGATGCTGCCGCGAGCGGCGACGACGGCGCCGAGGCCGAAGCGGAGCAGACGCCCCGGCAGCCGCCGCTGAGCCCGCGTCGCTCGCGCAAGCGTTGGTACATCGTTCACACGTACACAGGTTCCGAGAACGTCGCGCGCATCGCGCTGCTTGAGCGGGTCAAGGCTGACGGTCTTGAGGACCTGTTCGGCGACGTCTTGGTGCCGACCGAGAAGGTTGTCGAGGTCAAGGGCGGCGTGCGTCATGAGTCCAAGCGCAAGTTCTTCCCAGGCTACATTTTGGCCCAGATGGTGCTCAACGAGCAGAGTTGGCACCTGGTCAAGGGGACCAATAAGGTGACCGGCTTTGTCGGTGGCGGCATGAACCCGCCGCCGGTACCGGATGCCGAGGTCAAGCGGATCACCCAGCAGCTCGAAAAGAGCGAGGTGGAGGCCAAACCCGTGTTGTCCTTCGACGAAGGCAGCGAGGTACGGGTCATCGACGGACCGTTCGCGAACTTCAGCGGGACGGTCGCCGAGGTCATCCCCGATAAACAGAAGCTCAAGGTGCTGGTGAGCATCTTCGGCCGGGCGACCCCGGTCGAGCTCGGTTTCATGCAGGTCGAAAAGATCAGCCTCTGAGACCCATCTACACACTGCGTGCGAGGCCGGCATCCCCGGCCGCTTGAAGCACGGGTGGAGGCAAGCAATGGCCAAGAAAATTAGTGGCTACATCAAGTTGCAGTTGCCTGCCGGCAAGGCGAATCCGTCGCCACCGGTGGGTCCTGCGTTGGGCCAGCATGGCGTCAACATCATGCAGTTCTGCAAGGCGTACAACTCCGCCACGCAGGCTCAGATGGGGATGATCATTCCGGTCGTCATCACGGTCTACTCCGACCGCAGCTTCACGTTCATCACCAAGACGCCACCGGCGTCGCGGCTGTTGCTCAAGTACGCCAAGCTCCAGAAGGGCTCCGGCGTGCCGAATCGCGACAAGGTCGGCAAGGTGACGTTGTCTCAGATTCGCGAGATCGCAGAGATCAAGATGCCGGATCTGTACGCAATCGACATGGACGGAGCTGTTCACACCATCTCGGGCACCGCCCGCTCGATGGGCATCGACGTCGTCGACTAGAACGACACGCCGATCGCAACGAAGGAGGAGATCCGAGATGGCCAAACGAGGAAAGAAATTCAACGCCGCGCTCGAGAAGTTCGACCGGCAGAAGCGTCACGACCTCGATGAGGGCGTCGCCCTCTTGCGCGAGGTCAGCTACTCGAAGTTCGATGCCACCGTCGAGGTGGCGATCAACCTCGGGGTGAATCCCAAGCACGCCGATCAGATGGTGCGCGGCGCGGTGGTCCTGCCGCACGGCACCGGCAAGGTCAATCGTGTGCTGGTCTTCGCCAAGGGGGACAAGGAAGCCGAAGCGACCGAGGCCGGCGCTGACTTTGTCGGCGGCGAAGATCTCGTCGAGAAGATCAAGAACGGCTGGTTCGATTTCGACACTGCGATCGCCACGCCAAACATGATGGTCCAGGTCGGTAAGATCGGCCGGTTGCTCGGTCCGCGCGGCCTGATGCCCAACCCCAAGGTGGGCACCGTGACCTTCGACGTCGGTGCAGCGGTCAAGGCGGCAAAGGCGGGCAAGATCTCGTTCCGCGTCGACCGCGCCGGCATCATCCACGCCGGTATCGGCAAGCTCAGCTTTGACGCCACCAAGCTGTGCGACAACTTCAACGCGCTCTTCGAGACGCTGCTGAAGATGAGGCCGTCTGCCGCCAAGGGCACGTACGTCAAGTCCGTGACCCTCTCGACGACTCACGCCCCTGGGATCCGCGTCGATCCCGTGGGAGTGATCAGCCAGTTCCGCGTCACATAGGGCGTGGGGATGCTGGGCGGCCTTGGGTCGCTCGGTTCAATGGGGGCTCTCGGGCCCCCGCAACAATACCTCCTCGGAGGTAGCGTCTGAGAAGCTGGCGCTGTCGACGCGCCCGGACGGATGCCGGGAGCGAGGCAGGTAGGCCCAGCGGAGAATGCTGCCGGAGATGTTGCGGCACGGTGGGACGGTCGACCCGATCTGGGAACGACGCCACTCAGACGTCGGTTGATCAGGCGTGGACGTGCCACGCTGGTCAGAAGGAGAGTGAGACCCGTGAAAAAGGCTCAAAAGCACGAACGGGTTGAACGACTGCGTCTGGAGCTCGTTGGAGTCCCTGGGCTGGTCATCGCGGAGCAAAATGGACTTTCCGTCAAGGAAGCCCAAGAACTCCGCGCTGAGCTGCGCAAGGAGAATGCGACGCTGCGCGTGGTCAAGAACACCCTGGCCCGCCTCTCGGTGAAGGGAACGGAGATGGAGGTTGTCTCCGAGCATCTGCTCGGTCCCAACGTCTTTGCCTTCGGTCCCGAGCCGGTCGGTCCGGCCAAGGTGATGGCGAAGTTCGCGAAGAACAACAGCAAGATCGTCATCAAGGCGGGAGTGCTCTACGGCAGGCTGCTCGATGCGGCAGAGGTCGGCGAGCTCGCCAAGTTGCCCAGCCGGGAGGAACTCCAGGCGAAGCTGCTCGGTCTGTTCATCGCCGTGCCGGGCAAGTTTGTGCGTCAGCTCAATGCGGCGCCGTCGTCCTTCGTGCGGGTGCTGGCTGCTCGTGCAGAGCAGCTGGAAGGCACCGAGGCATAGAAACAGCGCGCGGCACCTGTCGCGAACCGACCCTGGCCCGACCTTGGACCGACCCAAGGCTGAGCCGAGACCGACCCAAGCTGGCACGCGACCGAATCTGGCGCGTGCCCCATCAGATCCGAGGAGGAACACCAAATGGCAGACATTACCCGTGACCAGCTTATCGACCACCTGTCCGGCCTCACCGTGCTGGACCTGGCCGAGATCGTGACGGCCCTTGAGGAGAAGTGGGGCGTCAGCGCCGCTTCAGTCGCTGCGGCTCCGGCCGCCAGCGGTGGCGAGGCCGCCGCCGTCGTCGAAGAGCAGACCGAGTTTGACGTCATCATTCTCGATCCGGGCGCCAAGAAGATCAACGTGATCAAGGCTGTCCGCGAGCTCACTGCCCTCGGCCTGCGTGAGGCCAAGGAGCTGGTCGAGACCGCTGGCGGCGTCATCAAGGAAGGCATCCCGAAGGAAGAGGCCGCTGAGGTGGTCAAGAAGCTCGAAGAGGCTGGCGCCAAGGTGGAGACCAAGTAGCACCTGCGCCAGCAGGCGAATACGGCCCGGAGCCGGGCGGTGCCGAGCGCACCGCCCGGCTCGGGTTTTGTCTATGCGAGCCGCCGGCTGAAGGCCGGGCACTCCGCCTCGGCTGGTGGGGCTCGTAGATCGCGCCGCCACGGTGGGCGCGATCTGCACAGCGGGCGACAGCCGCTGTGACCGAACGCACGGCACCTGGGCGATAGAGCGCCTGGGTGTCGAGAAGACTGAGACAACAAGAAGACGCCCCTGAGCCTGCCGCCACGAGCCCTGCCTCGCCGCGGCGCACCAACGGAGAATCGCCCATGGCACGCACTGCAATGGACCTGCGGGTTCGCAAGTCGTTCTCTCGCCTGCACCGCGTCGTCGAGGTCCCAGATCTCATCCACGTGCAGCGGCAGTCGTACGAGAAGTTCCTGCAGCGCGATGTGCCGCCAGATCAGCGCGAACCGGTTGGCCTGCAGGCGATCTTCTCGAGCGTCTTCCCGATCCAGGACTTCAACAAGACCGCCTCGCTCGAGTTCGTCTCGTATCACCTCGAAGAGCCCAAATACGACGTCTCGGAGTGCCGGGCACGCGGCATGACCTTCGCCAGCCCGATCAAGGTGCTGATCCGCCTCGTCGTCTTCGACGTCAGCGAGAGCGGCATCCAGACGATCCGTGACGTCAAGGAGCAGGAGGTCTACTTCGGCGAGATCCCGCTGATGACGCCCGCCGGTACCTTCATCATCAACGGCTCCGAGCGGGTCATCGTCAGCCAGCTGCACCGTTCGCCCGGCGTGCTGTTCGAGCACGACAAGGGCAAGACCCACGCCAGCGGCAAGCGCATCTACTCCGCCCGGGTGATCCCCTACCGCGGCTCGTGGCTCGACTTCGAGTTCGACCACAAGGACCTGCTCTACGTGCGCATTGACCGGCGCCGCAAGCTGTACGCCACCGTGCTGCTGCGCGCCCTGGGCTATTCCACCGAGGAGCTGCTCAACTACTTCTACGAGATCGAGCGCATCCGGCTGGAGAAGAGCGGCGAGAATTGGCACGCCTATCGCTCGCTCAACTTCGAGTTGCTTGAAGGTCAGCGGACGACGGCCGACATCGTCAACCTGGTGAGTGGCGAGGTCATCGTCAAGAAGAACCGCAAGTTGACAAATAGGGTCATCCGCAAGCTGCATGAGGCGGGTATCACCGAGCTTGAGGTCGACATCGACGAGCTTGAGGGCAAGATCTTCGCCGCCGACATCGTCGACGAGGAGACCGGCGAGGTCCTCTTCGAGGCCAACGAGGAGCTCGCGGCCGGTGGGCTAGAGACTCTCATCGAGCGCGGCGTGGTCGAGTTTGACGTGCTCTTTATCGACCGCCTCAATGTGGGCTCGTACATGCGAGACACGCTGGCGCGCGATCTCGACGACGTCACCAAGCGCAAGCGCATGCCGTCCGCCGATCAGGCGATCGAAGACATCTACCACCACCTGCGCCCGGGTGATCCGCCGTCGATCAATCAGGCCCGCAACTACTTCAACAATCTCTTCTTCAATGAGCAGCGCTACGACCTCTCCGACGTCGGCCGCATGAAGATCGAGTACAAGTTTGCTCGGCGCAAGGCGCTGATGCAGCTCAAGAAGCAGGGGCTGGTGCGCCTTGAGACGCTGTCGATGCGTCGCGACCGCAGCTACGATGTCAGCGCACCCGGAGATTACCGCAACTGGAAGCTGGAGCTGTCGCTCTACGACACGGGCACCAAGATCCGCGGCTACGCCATGCGGCTCGACGCCAACAGCTTCGAGGACATGAAGCGGGTTTCGCCCGAACAGGTCGCGACCTACCTCAAGGGCCTGTTCTCGGTGGCCGATCTGGCACGGCCGGACTCGATCAAGGCGGCGGACTGGAAGCTGACTTTCACCGTTCGCGGCCGCGACGGTACCGAGCAGATTCTCGACTGGCGCTGCGACCAGAAGGCCTTCGACAACCCCCGCGCTGTTCTCCCCGATCAACTCGGCGGCGAGCTGCAGAAGGCTTGTGACGGCAAGGACTTCCTGGAGGTCGAGATCGACTCCGCCGGCGTCCTGACTCTCAAGCCGACGGCTCCGGGCGCCGAGGTCTCGGTGACTGGTCACGACATGCTGCGCCAGCGGCTTGAGCTGGCGTCGGGCGTCTATACCCGCGAGCTGCGTCTATCGACGGGCCTGCTTACAGCGGTGGTCAGCGAGGACCGCACCGTGCTTATCATGCCGGTTCGCGGCCACAAGCAGATCCAGATCCGCGTCGACGGCAATGACGACCTGCGCGACCGCCTCGGCCTCGCGCCGGTTGCCCCCTGTTTCACCCTCACCAAGGCCGATATCCTGCGCACGGTGCGCTATCTGCTCGCCTTGAAGAACGGTCGAGCCGGCTACAACATCGACGACATCGACCACCTGGGCAATCGCCGGGTGCGCGCGGTGGGCGAGCTGATGGAGAACCAGTGCCGGGTCGGCCTGGTGCGCATGGAGCGCGCGATCAAGGAGAAGATGAGCATCGCGCAGGACATCGAGACCTCGATGCCGCACGAGCTGATCAACGCAAAGCCGATGAGCGCGGTCGTGCGCGAGTACTTCGGCAGCAGCCAGCTGTCGCAGTTCATGGATCAGACCAACCCGCTCTCTGAGGTGACCCACAAGCGGCGGCTCTCGGCTCTTGGCCCGGGCGGCCTGACCCGCGACCGCGCAGGCTTCGAGGTGCGCGACGTGCACCCGACGCACTATGGCCGCATCTGCCCGATTGAGACGCCGGAAGGCCCGAACATCGGCCTGATCGCGTCGCTGGCGACCTACGCTCGCGTCAACGAGTACGGCTTCATCGAGACGCCCTACCGGCGTGTCGTTGAGGGCCGGCCGACCGAGAACTACGAGTACTACTCGGCCCTCGAGGAGGAAGAGCACGCCATCGCTCAGGCGAACACGGGCGTGGGCGCGGACGGCGCTCTCGCTGGCGCGCTCGTCGACGTGCGGCTCAACGGCGAGTTCAAGCAGGTCCCGCCCAGCGACGTGGAGTTGATGGACGTCAGCCCCAACCAGCTCGTCTCGGTGGCAGCTTCGCTGATCCCGTTCCTGGAGAACGACGACGCCAACCGCGCGCTGATGGGTTCGAATATGCAGCGCCAGGCGGTGCCGTTGCTCAAGACCAGCTCGCCCCTGGTCGGCACGGCGCTCGAGCGTACCGTCGCGTCCGACTCGGGTGTGACGGTGGTCGCCCAGCACAGCGGCACGGTCGTCAGCGTTGACGCCGAGCGGATTGTCGTCAAGCGCGACATCGAGCCCGCCGACCCGACCGCAGCGACGGATATCTACAAGCTGGTCAAGTACACGCGCAGCAATCAGTCGACCTGCGTCAACCAGCGTCCGATCGTCAAGAAGGGCGACCACGTCAGCGCCAACGACGTGATCGCCGATGGCCCCGCAACGGACCGCGGCGAGCTCGCCCTGGGCCGCAACGTGGTCGTCGCCTTCATGCCGTGGGGCGGCTACAACTACGAGGACTCGATCCTGGTCTCCGAGCGGATGATCAAGGAGGACCTCTTCACCTCGATCCACATCGAGGAGTTCGAGTGCGTCGCCCGCGACACCAAGCTCGGCAAGGAAGAGATCACCCGCGACATCCCGAATGTCTCCGAGGAGGCGCTCAAGGACATCGACGTCAGCGGCATCATCCGCATCGGCGCCGAGGTCAAGACGAGCGACATCCTGGTGGGCAAGATCACGCCGAAGGGCGAGACCCAGCTCAGCCCCGAAGAGAAGCTGCTTCGCGCCATCTTCGGCGAGAAGGCCGGTGACGTGCGCGACACCTCTCTGCGGGTCCCGCCGGGCGTCGTCGGTACGGTCATCTCGGCGAAGATCTTCACGCGCAAGTCGGAAGCCAAGGACGAGCGCACCCGTGAGATCGAGGAGGACGAGAAGTCCAAGCTGCTCAAGGACATGGGTGACGAGGTTCAGATCCTCGCCGGCTCGACCTACGAGAAGTGCCGCCGCCTGGTGCGGGCACAGAAGACCGCCGGCAAGGTGGTCGACGACCAGGGTGATGTCGTCTTCGCCAAGGGTGTGGAGCTCGACGACGCCGCGCTCGGCAAGCTGCCCAACGTCGTCTTCGAGGAGCCCGAGCGCTTCAAGGTGCCGGCCGCGTGGCGGGACCTTCGTGTGGCTGACAAGGACGTGTCCGCGCAGGTCGCAGCGTTGCTCGACCACCTCGAGGACAACGCCAATGAGATCAAGTTCTACTTCGAGGAGCGGATCAAGCGGCTGATGCGCGGCGACGAGTTGGCGCCCGGCGTCATCAAGATGGTCAAGGTCTACGTCGCCATCAAGCGCAAGCTGCAGGTGGGCGACAAGATGGCGGGTCGCCACGGCAACAAGGGCGTGGTCAGTCGAATCCTGCCTGTCGAGGACATGCCCTACCTGCCCGATGGACGACAGGTCGATCTGGTGCTCAACCCGCTTGGCGTGCCTAGCCGGATGAACGTCGGTCAGGTCCTCGAGACGCATCTGGGCTGGGCGGCGCACAACCTCGGCGTCGAGATGCAAGAGCTGCTCGACGACAACGACAAGCCGCGCGAGCCCAAGCTCCTCCGTGACAAGCTCAAGGCGGTCTTCGAGTCCGGCCCGATCGACAAGCTGATCGACGGCCTGGAGGACAGCGACCTGATCCGCTTCGTGCGCGACAACTCCGAAGGCATCCGCTTGGCGACTCCGGTCTTCGACGGGGCGCTTGAGTCGGACATCCGCGCGTTGCTGACGCGAGCGCACATCGACACACGTGGTCAGACCACGCTGTACGACGGTCGCAGCGGCGAGGCTTTCGATCAGAAGGTCACCGTTGGCGTGATGTACATGCTGAAGCTGCACCATCTCGTCGATGACAAGATCCATGCCCGGTCGATTGGACCGTACTCGCTCGTGACCCAGCAGCCGCTGGGAGGAAAGGCGCAGTTCGGCGGCCAGCGTCTGGGCGAGATGGAGGTTTGGGCGATGGAAGCCTACGGCGCGGCGTTCGCGCTTCAGGAGTTCCTGTCTGTGAAGTCCGACGATGTGCTCGGACGGACCCGAATCTACGAGTCGATTATCCGCGGAGAGGGCCTGCTGGAACCCGGCCTGCCCGAGTCGTTCAACGTGCTTGTCAAGGAACTCAAAGCCTTGGCGTTGGACATGGAGCTCCTCGACAAGGATGGCCAGCCGCTGAGCTAGCCATCTGCGTTTGGTGCCCCGGTCTCGGCCGAGACGGTGAGCAGAAGCTGACGATGAGCAAACGGTGACGAGGGCCTCCCGGGCCGGTCACCCAACCCACGGAAGAACCCCATGCGCGAGACCCTTCACTTCTTCGAGAAGCCCAAGAACCCGCTGTACATCGACTCGGTGCGCATCGGAATCGCCTCCCCGCGCAAGGTCCAGGCCGACTGGTCCTTCGGCGAGGTCAAGAAGCCCGAGACGATCAACTACCGCACGTTCAAGCCCGAGCGTGACGGCCTGTTCTGCGCCAAGATCTTCGGGCCTGTGAAGGACTACGAGTGCCTGTGCGGCAAGTACAAGCGCATGAAGCACCGCGGTGTGGTCTGCGAGAAGTGTGGCGTCGAGGTCATTCAGAGCAAGGTCCGCCGTGAGCGTCTCGCTCACATCGATCTGGCCACCCCCGTCGCGCACATCTGGTTCCTCAAGAGCCTGCCTTCGCGTATCGGTCACCTGCTCAACATGACGCTCAAGGATCTCGAGTACGTTCTGTACTGCGCCAAGTACGTCTGCCTCGGTTCGCGCAAGCTGCAGACCGAGCGAGGCAAGGCGGGCATCTACCCGTTCTACTTCCCGCGCGAGCTGAAGAACGATCTGCTCACAGAGCTCGAAGCCATCCACTCGACCGCCGAAGGCGACCGGATGGTCGCGCGTTCATCGCGTTCGATCAGCCGCGGCACGCTCGTCAACGAAGAGGACTACTACGACGTCCAGCATGGCATGGTGATCGAGCGCATCGAGAAGACCGGGCCGACGTTCCTGCCCGAGGTAGGGCCGCTTCTGCCGGGCCGGATCCTCTCCTCCGAGGAGCACGACTACGTCCTCGACGTCTTGGGCGAGATGGCGATCCAGGCCGCTCCGTCGTCGGATTACGTCAAGCTGGAGATGGGCGGCGAGGCGATCCTCGAGCTGCTCAGCTACCTCGACCCCGCCCGCGTGCCGCCCGAGAAGCTGCGTTGGCCCGGCGACGGCGATGATGTCGAGACCCTCGACGACCTCTCCGTGCGTCTTCGCGACGAGATCCGCATCTGGGAAGACAAGAACGACGGCCTGGGCAAGGTCACCGGCGAGGCCAAGGTCAAGAAGATCAGCAAGCGCCTCAAGATTGTCGAGGCCCTGCGCTCAAGCGACAACAAGCCGCAGTTCATGGTGCTCACCACCATCCCCGTGCTGCCGCCCGATCTGCGTCCGCTGGTGCCGCTGGACGGTGGTCGCTTCGCCACAAGCGATCTCAATGACCTGTATCGCCGGGTCATCAACCGCAACAACCGCCTCAAGCGCCTGCTCGAGCTCGCCGCGCCCGAGATCATCGTGCGCAACGAGAAGCGCATGCTGCAAGAGGCGGTAGACGCCCTCTTCGACAACGGCCGGCGCGGCAAGGTGATCACCGGTCCGAACAAGCGACCGCTGAAGTCGCTCTCCGACATGCTCAAGGGCAAGCAGGGCCGTTTCCGCCAGAACCTGCTCGGCAAGCGCGTCGACTACTCCGGCCGTTCGG
>CALGHC010000865.1 GCA_937915965.1 uncultured Myxococcales bacterium | reverse complement strand
TCACGACATCGAGGGCGACCCGTCGTATCGCAAGCAAGACCACTACGCGTCGCTGAAGCGTTCGATCGAGGACGACCTGATTCGCCGCGTTGACGCGCTCTTCCCCGGCACCGCCGAGTCGATCGTGTTTCGCGAGAGCGCGACGCCCGTCACCCACACCCGGTTCACGGGCGCAACGGACGGCACCGGATACGGGATCGCGGCGACACCGGCACAGTTCATGGGCGCCCGACCCGGCTACCGCGGCCCGGTCGGCGGGCTCTTCCTCGCCGGCGCGTCCACGCGCGCCGGCCACGGCATCGTCGGAGCGATGACGTCCGGGCGGCGGGCCGCTGAGCGTGTGGCAAGTCATCTCGGTCGGCCGCTGTCTCCTTGACCGGCCGAGATGATCGTGGAGCGGTCGACCCGCAAGCGCGCGACGACGCTGGTGGATCGCGCCTGCCGTTGCAGAGCGGGGCCGGCGAATGATACGAAGAGAAGGATGTCGTCCGGGTACGCGCCGCCCCCTCGCGCCCTGCCGCCTCGCTTGCCCGGTCTGCCCGGTCTGCCCGGTCTGCCCGGTCTGCCCGGTCTGCCCGGTCTGGTCCGTTTGATCCGTTTGATCCGTTTGATCCGTTTGATCCGTTTGATCCGTTTGATCCGTTTGATCCGTCTGCTCCGTCTGCTCCGTCTGCCCGGTCTGGTCCGTCTGATCCGTTTCAGCTTTGATGCCGTGGAGGTCTCTATGTTGGTGCGCCCGCTCCCAAGTCCGCATTCCGTGTCGCCCGCGCGCGCCGCGACCCTGGCGCTCGCCGCCGTCCTGGCCATTTCCGCCGCGGCCTTTGCTGACGTGACGCCGACGATCGGCCTGCAAGGGTATCTGCGCTCTGCGGCCGGCGGACCGGTTCCGGACGGCAAGTACGGGATTGACATCTATTTCTACGCGGACGCCGAGGGAAAGCAGGTCGTCTACAAGGACGTCGCCACCGCGGTCGAGGTGAGCGGCGGCATCTTCGCGGTCACGGTCGGCACCAACGTGCCACTCAAGCTCGAGGTGTTCCAATCCGGTGAGGCGGCGTTCGTCGGAGTCGCCGTCGGCGGCGAGACAGTCGCGCCGGTCCAGCCGATCCAACTGGTTCCATACGCCATCCGCGCGCTGTCCGCCCAATCGCTGGCTTGCAGTGGCTGCATCACGGCCGACCAGCTCGCTGCCGACGCGCTCGCGGGGTACGCCAAGCAGGACCAGCTCGCCAAGGTCGCGCTCAGCGGCCAATACGCCGATCTCGACGGAGGGCCCGATCTGGCGCCTTACGCCAAGAACGCTGACCTCCACAAGGTCGCTGCGTCGGGCCAATATGCCGATCTCGACGGCGGACCCGATCTGGCGCCCTACGCCAAGAACGCCGATCTCCACAAGGTAGCCAAGTCCGGCCAGTACGCCGACCTCGTCGGCGGTCCCGATCTGGCGCCCTATGCGAAGAACGCCGATCTGCACAAGGTCGCCAAGTCCGGCCAATACGCCGACCTCGTCGGCGGACCCGACCTGAGCCCCTATGCGAAGAGCGCAGGTCTGCACGCGGTTGCTACGTCGGGCAGCTACGCCGACCTCGGCAGCAAGCCGCCGCTCGCACAGCTGAAGGAGTGCCCGTCTGGGCAGGTCCTGGTCGGCTTCAAGACGAACGGCGTGCCCACCTGCGCCGTGGACGCCGACACCAAGTACACCGGAACGACCTTCGCGACTTCGACTCAGGACTGCGGGGCCGGCAAGCAGATTCAGGGAATCGACGGCGGCGGCAAGGTGATCTGCGCGACCGACGCCGACACCAAGAACTTCGCTCAGGTCAGCAAGGCGTGTGTGACCGGCCAGGTGATGGTCGGCGTCAGCGCGGACGGTACGCCGAAGTGCAGCACGGGCTGGAACGGCGGCGACCTGAATATGGGCGGCAAGAAGATCAGCGGCCTGGGCGCGCCAGGCGAGGTCGGCGACGCGACCAACAAGGCCTACGTCGACACACTGGTGAGCACTTCGGTCGCCGCGTCGCCGGGCCGCATCGGGCTCGGGCGCAAGTTCACGGTGGTGGTCTCGCTGCGTTCCTCGAGCAGCTGCACGAGTCTGGGTAGCGGCTGGCAGGACGAAGACATCTCGATCGCGGGGGGGCAGAACAACTACGTCTACATGAACATCAACGAATACGGCTTCTTCATGGGCGGGATGGACAGCCCGAACTACGGCGCCGAGCACATCTACATTCGCGTGCCGACCAACAGCGCGACCAAACGGGTTTGCTGGAAGACCTTCAACTCGTCGAGCGGCAACCCGCATGCGTCACTCTTTACACGCAACGGCGGCAGCTGCCCCAGCGGCTGGGTCGCCCTGCCATCGAGTCAGACACATGGCCCAGACAACAACACGTACGTGGCCTCGACGGACGCAGGCATGTTCATCGGCGGCCGCGACTCGTGGTCGTATAGCAGCCACGGCAACGAAGACGAGAGCGGCTACCAGTACCGCTACTGGAGCACCCAGAATACCCAGGCCTGCCTTCGCGTGATGGGCGTCGACGACGATCCGGCGACCAAGGACGGAGTCTTCCCGGTCTTTGTTGGGCGGCGCTCGGACGGCGACAACAACAACGCCAACGACTGCCCAACGGGCTGGGTCCGCGAGACGGTCGCCGCCATGGATGGCCAAAACAGCAACTGGTACCTGCAGAGCCACGCCGCCGGCACGGTCATCGGCGGTCTGAACGGCTGGAGCCACGGTGGCGCCTCGTTCCTGCAGACCAACTTCACGACGAGCCAGGTTGAGATCGTCTGCTGGAAGTACTTCGTGCGTACCGGCAAGCCCTACTGGCAGCTGCGCACGCCGCGCACGGGCAACTGCAAGGACGATTGGGTCAGCTTCGACGCCAACGCCCTGAAGAACAAGAACGGCAGCAGCGGCTACATCAACTCGACCGGGGACGCGCTGTACATCGGCGGCTTGAGTGGCTGGGACGGTCAGGACTACGCCCGCGGCTGGACCCGACACACCTTCAACACCAACGTCAGCAACAAGATCTGTCTCGCCTTCGAGAACTTGAAGTAGCTTCGGCGCGGCCACAGGGGCGGACCCGACAGATCCGGCTTGGATCCGGCCTGGATCCGGCCTGGATCCGGCCTGGATCCGGCTTGGATCCGGCCTGGATCCGGCCTGGATCCGGCCTGGATCCGGCCTGGATCCGGCCTGGATCCGGCTTCGAGCGCGCCGCCAGCCCGGGCAGCGGTCCCCGCGGCCGAACGCCGTCAAGCGCCGCCAAACGCCGCCAACTCCGGCGAGCTCGGCCAGCTAGTGCCCCGGCTTCGGGCGCTGCGGGAAGCGGTGCTCGTGGGCGTCGAGGATCTTACGAACCGCCGGGTCCTCGGTGACCTCTTCGCCCAACGGGAAGAGCTCAAGGTCGAGGACGCTGGAGTCGGCCGTCGCGTCGATCTCACCCTCGCGCTCCATGCGAACCCGCTGCAACTTCGCACGCACATTGACGAAGCGTTCTTCGGCAAACTTGCGCTCGCGTTCGTCCATCGTCTTGGTCGCGCCGGGGGCGTCTTCCTCTGCGAACTTCTTGGTGTACCAGCCTGCCTGGCGCTCCAGGCTGACCAGCTCGATGTCGACCTTGCTGCGGAAGGCGTTGGCGAACCAGCGGTCGGCGTTCTTGCCCACGCGCAGGCGAAGCTCTCCGATCCACTTGCCTTTGTTGTACGGATCAGCGTGGAAGCCGCGGCCAAGCCGCTCGAGGCGCTGGGTGAGCTCCATGTCGGTCGATCCAAGCACGAGGTCGATCTGTGGGACCTCGTCGCCCAGCGCGTCGATCTCCTTTCGGGCGAGCTGACTGAGCACGATGATGACATCGGCGCCTTCGCTGCGCAGCGCGGCGACCGCAGCGCGCGCGGCGGGGATCATCGCTTCGATGGCCAGGCCCTGGTCGTCGAAGCGGGCCTTGCGAGCCACGGGTGAGGAGGTGACCAGACCGAAGATGCCCACCTTGATCTTGCCCAAGGGCCGAACGATCCACGGCTCGAAGGCTGGTTTGCGGGTCTTGGCGTCGACCAGGTTCGCCGATACCAGCGCGATGCCGTGCGCCTTGGCCTTGGCCTTGAGCACATCGACGCCGACGGTCAGGTCGCGGGCGCCGACATTGAGCGCGACGTAGCCCATCTGTGCCATCGACGCGAAGATTGCGTCGCTTCGATCGGCGAGCTCGTCAGGCGTCTCAATCACGATCTCGGCGTCAGCTGCCAGCGAGCCACCCGCGTCGACAGCCAGGCTCGCCGCGTACCGCTTGGCGCGATCTGTGATGAACTGCGCGCGCTTGGCGATACCGCCAAGGGGCCGCGCCTGACATCCGCAGTCCTCGATCTCGCCCATGCCGTTGGCCGTGAAATAGAGCGAAACCTCGTCTGGGGCAGCGGGCGCCTCCTCGCGCTCGGCAGCGCCGGGTGCGCCAGCCGCGCCAGCTGCGCCAGCTGAAGCAGTCGACGAGGGGTTCGGGCTGGCGACAACGACCGGCGCGGAGGCCGGCGCTCCCGCGGTAGCGGCTGGCACGTCGACCGTGGGTTTGGGTGGACCGGAGCCGTCGCTCGCAAAGAGGAACCACGCGACGGCGGCGCCGACGGCCAGAAAGACCAATAAGGCTTTGATTTCAGGTTTCATTGGTTCTCCTCATCGGGACGATCCCTGGACCGGGGTGGCCCCAGACGAGACCGCCGCTGGGGATCGTTGCGAGCCGTGTTTTGCAGAACGATTCGTCTGGATGCAAGCCTTGGGCGGTCCAGGCGTCTGAACGAACGGCAGTTCGGGGTTCACGGGCCCAGGCGAATGCGGCGCTCGTCGTAGCCATAGGGTTCGGGCGCCAGCTCGATGACGGTGTGCAGGGGCATGGGGAGGTGTGGACACTGATCAGGGGGCTGATTGGCAAAATACGCATACAAAGCCCTGAGCACGGCTTGATGAGCGACGACGATCACGGGGCTCGTCTGTCTCTCCAATTCGACGATCACTGGCTCAAGGCGCTGGATCACATCCACATACGACTCGCCGCGCGGGTAGCGGTAGTT
>CALGHC010000864.1 GCA_937915965.1 uncultured Myxococcales bacterium | reverse complement strand
CCCTCAGAAGCCACCTCCCTCGCCTCTGCCAACCCCTTCCTCGCGTCAGCGACCCAAACCTCCACCCACTCGAGCGCCGCACTCGCCTCCCCGATCGCCGCCTCGTCCAGCCCGCCCCAGTCCCAATCCGACGTGAGCGCCTCCGCCGCCTTCTGCAGCACACGCACCCGCTTGAGCGCTACCGGCAGCCGCGGCCGCCCTGGCACGGCCTTGCCCGCCGCGGCGGCCACCTTGCGGCGCTCCTCGGCCTCTCGCATCCGCGCCTCGGCAACGGCCTGCGCGATCCGCACACTGCTCCACCGATCCTTCGCAGCCCGCACCGCGATCGCCTCGCGCACATCGTCCGGCGCCGCGAGCAGGCGGATCTGCGCCGTCAGTCCGAGCCGCTCGCCCACCTCTTGCGGGTATGCCTTGTGAAGGGCCGCCACGCGCGCCCAGTTGTTCAAGGTCGACTTCGACACGCCGACATCGGACAGGCGTGGATCGGCGACCAGCGCACGCAGGGAGGGCGAGTCCTCGTCGAAGCGCTCGTTGACGTAGGTGCCGACACGCACTGCCGTGTCGAGGGCGCTGCGCTCGAGGGCTTGTACGGCCTTGACGATGAACGAGACGGCGGCCTCGACATCGTCGGTCACGACCTCGGTGACTGGAGAGGCGGGGACGAGGGCGTTTTCGGACATAATGAGACTCCTGCGGTTGATAGCGGGGCTCCGCCAATGGCGACGGGGTAGCACTCCGTTCGAAAGGCGTCAATCCAGGCCCGCCAGGTCACTCTTGCGATGGGCAGGCAGTTACCCTAGCCGGCAGATTGGTTGTGCTTGGCGCCTCGTTCGATGGGGCAGGGAGGGCTGTCGGCCCGGTTGTCCAACTGTTGGACAGATTTCATCAATGATCTTAGGCGCAGGATCTTGGCGACCTTGGTCGCGATGGATTCGTCGCTGCTCTATATGCCGCCGTGGCCAACGCCCGCTTGAGGTCCAGCGGGCGTTTCCGAGACGTAGGACTCATGGTCCTCGGCCTCGGCCAGGAAGCGCCGGACGTCGTCGCGGAACATCTTGTCGAGCACGATCGCGGCCAGGGAGCGACCCGTGGTCAAGGCCCCCCGCTCGTAGGCGGCGTTGACCTCCGCGAGCGTCTCGGCCACCAGGCCCAGGTCGACCGCGCTCTGGCCGGGCAGCGGCGGGGTGATTTCGGTGGATTCCGGCAGGCTGAGCGGGGCGTCGGTTGAGGGCATTTCGGACTCCGGTTGATGGTCAGACCGACTGTGTCTCGCATGCCGAGTTTCGGTCGTCAAGACACGCGGAAGACGCGGTCGATGCGCGTGTGCCGTGGCGGCGGGGCCTGTCCGCCCCGGCGATGCCCTTGGTGGCGGGGGGCGGGGTGCGCAGGCCCCGGGCCAGCACATTCGAGCGCCGGGTTTCGGGCTGCGGGCCGACCACTGCTGTGCAGGGCATTGCACGCCGTGCGCCGCAGGCCCGCCATGTCCGCCGTCACGTATGCCCGTCGCCAGCCCGAGCACACCGTGCTTCACCGCGTCGTCACGGCGCGCTGGGGTGCAGCGCAGGAGCTGTGCCGCGACGCCAGCGACGGCGCGGCGCTGCCCGACTTCATCGTCAACGCGGTGCAGCGCTACCTGGGCTGCGGTGACCTGAAGCGCGGCATGGTGCGCATTCACTGCCACGGCTGTGGCCAGGACCTCTTCGTCGCGGTCAGTTGCAAAGTCCGCGGCATGTGCCCGTCGTGCGATGGCAAGCGGATGACCGAGATGTCGTCTCACTTGGTGGATTCCGTGCTGCCAGCGGTGCCCATGCGGCAGTGGGTGCTGAGCCTGCCGTATGATCTGCGCTACCTGCTCGCCTGGAACATGCCCTTGCGTTCTGCGGTGCTCAGCGCCTTCATGCGCGCGGTGCAGCGGCACTACGTCCAGCAAGCCAAGATGGGCGGCGTGGCGAATCCGCAGACTGGCGCGATCTCGGTCGTGCAGCGATTCAACTCGGCGCTTCAACTCGATGTTCACTTCCACGTGTTGTTCGCCGACGGCGTGTGGAGCGAGCAAGACGGCGCCGTGACGTTCCACCCCGCCGAGGTGCTGAACACGCTGGACGTCCAGGCGGTGATTCTCGACGCAGCGTGCCGAATCGCCAGGCAGCTCAAGCGCTTCGGCTACGCGGACGACGACGAACCCGCACCGTTCGATGCCTCCGACCCCGCCCACGCTCAGCTGCTGCGCGCGGCGATCCAGGGCCGCCAGCTCACCGGCGCCGAGGCAGGCAGCCCGCTGGCAGCTGCGTGGGCTACCCGCGCCGCACCGCGGCCAGTGAGTCGCAACTGTGCTGAACTCGGAGGCTACAGCCTGCACGCGAATACCCGGGTTCACGAGGTCGCTCGCGACCGCCTCGAGCAACTGTGCAAGTACCTGCTACGCCCAGCGGTGTCGGCGTCGCGCTTGGAGCTGTTGGACAACGGCAGGGTGCGCCTGGCCCTGAAGACCACGTGGCGAAACGGCGTGACCCACGTGACCATGCCGAATCCTGAAGAACCGCGACGATCGCCACGAACACTCCCGACTCGATCCTGGCAAGAACAGGGTGCCCCATAGCTTGTGCTTGCACTACCTTGCGACGACGAGCGACGGACGCATCCTCGCCATGAGCCGTCGACTCGACAACCCCGACCCCTATGAGGTGGGCCGTCTCAGCATTTCCGGCGAGGAGCAACTTGCGGATGCCGACATGCTGGAGCAGAGACCCGCGTGGCACTGGCTGCTACGCACGGCTACCGAGGAACTGTTCTCGGCGCCGTCCTGGTAGCCCTGCGTGCTGCCGCTGATCGTCTCGACGAGGTCGAGGTCGTTGCTGCAGGTGCCGAGGTAGCAGGTCTCGCCGAGCGTACAGCCGTCGCCGTCGTCGCAGCTGGCGCGGTTGACGTTGTGTTCGCAGGCTGCGGTGTACGGATCGCAGAAGTCGTTGGTGCAGCCGTTGCCGTCGTCGCAACTCCTGGCGCTGCCGCTGCAGGTCCCAGCGCCGTTGCAGGTCTCGCTGGACGTGCAGGCGTCGCCGTCGTCGCAGGACTGGCCGGTGCCGAGCGGCTGGTGGTTGCAGTTGCCTGTCGCCGATTCGCAGGCGTCGGTGGTGCACGCGTTGGCGTCGTCGCAGTGCTTGTTGCCCTTGGTGGCGGGGGGCGGGGTGCGCAGGCCCCGGGCCAGCACATTCGAGCGCCGGGTTTCGGGCTGCGGGCCGACCACTGCTGTGCAGGGCATTGCACGCCGTGCGCCGCAGGCCCGCCATGTCCGCCGTCACGTATGCCCGTCGCCAGCCCGAGCACACCGTGCTTCACCGCGTCGTCACGGCGCGCTGGGGTGCAGCGCAGGAGCTGTGCCGCGACGCCAGCGACGGCGCGGCGCTGCCCGACTTCATCGTCAACGCGGTGCAGCGCTACCTGGGCTGCGGTGACCTGAAGCGCGGCATGGTGCGCATTCACTGCCACGGCTGTGGCCAGGACCTCTTCGTCGCGGTCAGTTGCAAAGTCCGCGGCATGTGCCCGTCGTGCGATGGCAAGCGGATGACCGAGATGTCGTCTCACTTGGTGGATTCCGTGCTGCCAGCGGTGCCCATGCGGCAGTGGGTGCTGAGCCTGCCGTATGATCTGCGCTACCTGCTCGCCTGGAACATGCCCTTGCGTTCTGCGGTGCTCAGCGCCTTCATGCGCGCGGTGCAGCGGCACTACGTCCAGCAAGCCAAGATGGGCGGCGTGGCGAATCCGCAGACTGGCGCGATCTCGGTCGTGCAGCGATTCAACTCGGCGCTTCAACTCGATGTTCACTTCCACGTGTTGTTCGCCGACGGCGTGTGGAGCGAGCAAGACGGCGCCGTGACGTTCCACCCCGCCGAGGTGCTGAACACGCTGGACGTCCAGGCGGTGATTCTCGACGCAGCGTGCCGAATCGCCAGGCAGCTCAAGCGCTTCGGCTACGCGGACGACGACGAACCCGCACCGTTCGATGCCTCCGACCCCGCCCACGCTCAGCTGCTGCGCGCGGCGATCCAGGGCCGCCAGCTCACCGGCGCCGAGGCAGGCAGCCCGCTGGCAGCTGCGTGGGCTACCCGCGCCGCACCGCGGCCAGTGAGTCGCAACTGTGCTGAACTCGGAGGCTACAGCCTGCACGCGAATACCCGGGTTCACGAGGTCGCTCGCGACCGCCTCGAGCAACTGTGCAAGTACCTGCTACGCCCAGCGGTGTCGGCGTCGCGCTTGGAGCTGTTGGACAACGGCAGGGTGCGCCTGGCCCTGAAGACCACGTGGCGAAACGGCGTGACCCACGTGACCATGCCGCAAGCCGACCTGATCTTGCGGATGTGCGCTCAAATCCCACTGCCAAGGCGACCCTCGCTGAGGTACCACGGCGTGTTCGCGCCGGCCGCCCGGCTGCGCTCGAAGATCGTCCCCGCTGGCGACCAGGCGAGGTGTCGGCGCAAGAATCTCGCCGAGGGCTGCAAGCGCGAGACATCGACGCGTCTGGCGTGGAGCGAGGCGCTCAAGCGGGCATTTCGCGAAGACATCTTGCAATGTCAATGTGGTAGCCGCCGCGTGGTGCTGGCCGCGGTGCTCGCGCGCGGGGAGTGCGAGCGCATCGTGCGGCATCTGGCCGTCGCGAATCCCGAGGACTTCGTCGCCATCCGCGGCCCGCCGGCCGAGTTCGAGTTCGTCGACGCCGGCCCCGACCCGTGGGACCTGCCGGACGTCGACCCGGGCGACGAGCTGGCGGCGTAGGTCGGCCAGAATGTAGATCGCGAGCGAGGGCCAGGCAGGCCGCCCGCATGGACGGGTGCGTCCAGCGTTGGCTCTTGGCGGCGAAATCTGTATTGTCATGGCCGGTTGGGCGGCGTAGAGTGCGGCTTCGGGGCTGCCAGATGGGCTGGCGGCTGGTCGACGGGCGCGGTGACGCGAGGCGGTGGTCGTTTGGATGTCCTACACCCAGGCGGCTACGACAACGCCTGCTTCGCGCTCGGCCTTGCGTCGGGCACGGCGGG
>CALGHC010000863.1 GCA_937915965.1 uncultured Myxococcales bacterium | reverse complement strand
GCCAAACACGTCGCGTTCACCTACGCGGGCTCGAACGACAAGGGGGGCGCTGCGATCGAGGCGCTGCACGCGATCGCCGCCGACAGCGCCGAGGTGGCCAAGGTGGCGAAGTCGGCCGAGACCGCGGCCCTCGCTGACAAGGCGATATCGGCGACGTCAGCCGACGACGCACAGACCGCCTCGGTGGCGGCGTCGCTGCAGTGCACCGGTTGTGTCACCGCACCGATGCTGGTCGCCACGGTCGCGGCGGACCTCGTCAGCGCTGGCAAGCTCGCCAAGGTCGCCACCTCTGGCTCGTTTGGCGACCTGAGCGGCGGACCCGATCTGAGCGCCTACGCCCGCGCCGATCAGGCCAACACCTGGGCCAAAGCGCAGACCCACGACGACGTCATCGATATGAACAGCCACGAGATCAAGCGAATGCGCTTCGAGAACGCGGCGCAGGACCCCGTGGCATGCGATGCGGCGGCGATCGGGCTGGTGTACTACAACACGGCTGACGGCTCGCTGCGGATCTGCGATGGCACCGCCTTTCGGGTGATGGCCCAGGTCATCCCGATCGGCACCCAGGACAACCCCGGCAAGACCTGCAAGGCCGTCTACGATGGTGGTGACGCCAGCGGCGATGGCACGTACTGGATCGACCCGGACGGCGGCGACAAGGCCAACGCGTTCTCGGTCGTCTGCGACATGAAGAACGGCGGCTGGACGGGCATTCAGCTGCATGGCGGGCGCATGTCGGCGCACACAGCGGACTGTTCGCCCTACCAGAGCTGGGGCACCAACGACTATATGGGCTCGGGCCACCTCGCCAGCTGCGACGGCAATCAGGCTGAGGTCATCTGGCACGACGCCGCCGACAAGCCGATCGCCAAGAGCCAGGTCACGGCGATGTACAACCTCGGCATGACCTCAAAGGCGACGCCCAACTGGTTCCGTGACCCCGACGGCAACATGGACGACCTGCACACCTGCTGGGGCAACAGCGTGCTGGTCAAGTGGGCCTGGGAGCCGGCCGGCGGTACCTCCAGCACCTGCTACAAGTCGACCAACGGCATCGTCACCAAGATCTTCGACAAGTGGTCGGCGTCGACCGGCTCGGACCAGAGCGGCCAGGACTGGTTCCTCGAGCGGTACTGGGATTTCCGCGAGTAGGGTTGTGGCGCGCGGTCGCGACGGAATCTGTCACCGTGGCTCGTTGCTGTCTGCGACCCGCGCGTCGCCCTTGACCCAACGCCTTCGAATCGCTACAACCCCGCCCCCCGGGTGCCCATTGCGCCCACCTGCCCGCGGCTCGCTCGCGGCGGACCGATGCTGCCCTGGCTCACGCCACATACGGCAGCCGCTCGGCCCGAAAACGCCACAATTGCGTGTCTATACACGCGCCTTGGAGCATACAATGGCGATGGGACTACTCGGCAAGAAGATTGGCATGACTCAGGTGTTTGGACCGGAGGGTGACCGTTTTCCGGTGACCATTCTTGAGGTCGGACCCTGCCCGGTCGTGCGTTTGAAGAGCGAAAGCGGCCCCGATGGCTACGACGCGGTCGTGCTTGGTTGGGGCAAGAGCCGCCGCAAGCGCCTCAACAAGCCTCAGGCGGGGCTGTTCAGCAAGGCCGGCATCGAGCCAGCAGCCTTCCTGCACGAGGCGCGCATCTCGAGCGACTACGTGGCCTCCCTTGAGGTGGGCCAGCAGCTCGACGCGTCGCTCTTCAGCCCAGGCCAACGTGTCGACGTCGTCGGTCGGACCAAGGGTCGCGGCTTCACGGGCGTCATCAAGCGCCACAACTTCCATCAGCCGAAGGCGAGCCACGGCACGCATGAGAAATTCCGCCACGGCGGTTCGCTCGGCAACGCCACGACGCCTGGCCGCGTCGTGCTCGGCAAGAAGATGGCAGGCCGCTACGGCAACGAGCGCGTGACGATCCAGAACCTGCTGGTCGTCGGCGTCGAGGCCGAGCGCAACCTGATCGTCGTCAAGGGCAGCGTGCCCGGCCCGAACGGCCGCGTCATCTGGGTGCAGAGGGGCTCCAAGCAGGACTGATCGACGCCGCCCGCTCGGATCGCTCGCCGCCGGTCGCGGCGTCGTCACCGCTGGCTTTTGGGCGCGCGTGATCGCATCCTGCTGTCGCGGTCGGTCCGTCGGCGCGTGCGCGTGGCGGCCACGGTCGCACGGACACCGCCCCGGAGCGCGCCATGAAGCCCAACTCGTCACTTCGCCCGCAGCCGCTGGACCTCGGTCCGCTGGCTGATCTCGGCCATCGTCATCGAATGGCGCCTCTGCGACGCCTCTGGGCGCTGGTCGCCGCCGTCGGCTTCTCGGTCGCGGCGGTCGCCGTCGCGGTGCCGGTGCAGATCCCTGTGCACGCGGCGATGCGTACCCTGGAGGGAGCGCCGGTGCCGGATGGCCAGTACGCGTTGGTCTTCGCCCTCTACGACGGTCAAGGCCCTGACGCAACGAAGCTGTGGAGCGAGACCCACATCGCCGTCCCGGTGGTTCTCGGAGCCTTCCAGGTCGAGCTCGGCTCGGTCGACCCCCAGCTCGCGCCGCTCAACAGCAGCCTGGTCGCCAACGACGATCCACGGTGGCTTGGCGTGCGCATCGGCGTCGACCCCGAGATGCCACGCGTGCGGATCGCTTCGGTGCCGCGCTCGCTGTGGGCCACCCAAGCCGGGGTCGCCCTGAGCGCGAACACCGCGGCGAGCGCCCAGAGCGCCGAGACGGCCAAGGTCGCCGACAGCGCCAAGGTCGCCGACAGCGCCACGGTCGCCGATAGCGCCAAGGTCGCCGACAGCGCCAAGATCGCCGAGCTCGCCCAAGGTCTACAGTGCAGCGGCTGCGTCACCGCGGACCACATCGCCCCCGGCACGCTGCACGCAAAATCGGTGAAGGCCAGTGAGAACGGCGGTCTGCCCGGCGGGACCGTGCAGGCGCAGCTCGACGCGCTCGCTGCTTTGATGCAGGTGCAGGGCGCTCAGGTCTCGTTTGGCGGCAAGCCGGTCGATGGCTGCAGCATCGGCCTCGACCAGGCGCTCTGCGACAAGGGCCGGCCGGCGTCGCTGGTATTCCGCCTCGCCGACAAGCAGGCGCTCGACCAGGTCGCGCAGATCGGTTCGTTGGCTTATGTGACGGGCGACGACGAGTTCTACGGCCTCTACAAGGAAGGCTGGCGGCGGATGCTCAGCGAGGCCGTCTGCGGCGACGGCAAGGTAGGCCTGGGCGAGGCCTGTGACGACGGCAACGAGGCCGACAACGACGCCTGTTCGAACAAGTGCCTGGTTCAGATCGGCTACGCGTGCAGCCAGAACGAGGACTGCGCCTCGGCCAAATGCCACGACGGCCTGACCAGCAAGCAGTCGTGGTGCGTGCCGACCGCTACCGCTTGTGCCGACGACAGCGGCGGGTCACCCGCGACCTTTGTCGCCGACGGCACCGTCGCCTGCGTGGGCAACGGCGAGCGCGGCTGCAAGGCTGGCGCGTGGTCGCCCATCGTCGCTTGCGGGCTCGAGTCATGCATCGGCGCCATCCACACCACCGCCCAGGTCTGCCAGGCCGGCCAGGGCTGCCAGCCCAAGCCCGCGGCGACCCAGAGCTGCGCGCCGTA
>CALGHC010000862.1 GCA_937915965.1 uncultured Myxococcales bacterium | reverse complement strand
CGGCCGAGGCCGCGCGGGCGCAGACCAGCGACGGGGCGACGCCGGCATGGCGACGCACGCACCGAGACGACGGCGGAGATGACAGCAAAGGCGGATCGGGCGTGGGTTTCCAGCGCATGCACACCGAGGCCGGCCGGCACCCCTTCGACGACGTCGCCTGGGACCGCCGCAACGCGACCATTACCGACGCAACGGGCAAGGTGATTTTCGAGCAGCGGGGCGTGGAGTTCCCGAAGGTGTGGTCGCAGCTGGCGACGTCGGTCGTCACCTCGAAGTACTTCCGCGGCCATCTGGGCGCGAGCGACCGCGAGAACAGCGTCCGCCAGCTACTCAGCCGGGTCGTCGGCACTATCGCGGCGTGGGGCCGCGAGGCAGCCTATTTCGCGAGCGAAGACGACGCCAAGGTCTTTGAGGACGAGCTGATGTGGCTTCTGCTGCACCAGCACATGAGCTTCAACTCGCCGGTATGGTTCAACGTCGGCGTCGAGGACGCGCCGCAGTGCTCGGCCTGTTTCATCAACAGCGTCGAGGACACGATGGAGTCGATCCTCGGGTTGGCGCGCACGGAAGGCATGCTGTTCAAGTTCGGCTCCGGCACTGGCTCGAACCTCTCGGCGCTGCGCTCGTCGCGCGAGGCCTTGCAGGGTGGCGGCACGGCCTCGGGCCCGGTCAGCTTCATGAAGGGCTTCGACGCTTTCGCCGGCGTCATCAAGAGCGGGGGCAAGACGCGCCGGGCCGCGAAGATGGTCATTCTCGACATCAACCACCCAGACATTGTTGATTTTATTGAGTCGAAAGCCCGCGAGGAGCAGAAGGCCTGGGCGCTGATCGATGCGGGCTACGACGGCTCCTTCAATGGCGAGGCGTACGCGTCGGTCTTCTTCCAGAACGCCAACCACTCGGTGCGGCTGTCCGATGCGTTCATGAAGGCTGTCGAGGACGACGGTGAGTGGACGACCCGCGCGATCCGCGATGGTCGCGAGATGGACACATTCCGCGCCCGGGACCTGATGGATCGCATCGCTCGCGCCACCTGGCTGTGTGGCGACCCCGGCGTGCAATTCGATGACACGATCAACGGCTGGCACACTTGCGCGGCCACCGGCCGGATCAACGCATCGAATCCGTGCTCGGAGTACATGTTCCTCGACGACACGGCCTGCAACCTGGCGAGCCTGAACCTGATGAAGTTCCTCCGTGACGACGGAGAGTTCGATACGGACTCGTTCCGCCACGCGGTCGACGTGACGATCACCGCCCAAGAGATCCTTGTGGATTTCGCTTCCTATCCAACGGCGAAGATCACCGAGAACAGCCAGCGCTTCCGGCCCCTGGGCCTGGGCTACGCCAATCTGGGCGCCCTGCTGATGTCGCGCGGACTGCCCTATGACTCCGACGCGGGTCGGGCCTACGCCGCCGCCGTCACCGCCCTGATGCACGGTGAGGCGTACCTGCAGTCCGCGCGGGTCGCCGAGCAGATTGGCGCGTTCCCGGGTCACGCCGAGAACAAAGACACGATGCTTCAGGTGGTCACCCGTCACCGGGGCGAGGTCGCTCAAATCGACTCGAGCCGGGTACCGCTCGACTTGCTGTCGTCCGTGCGCAAGACCTGGGAGGAATGTGAAAGCCACGGGCGAAAGCACGGCTTCCGCAACTCGCAGGTCACGGTGCTCGCGCCCACGGGCACGATCGCCTTCATGATGGACTGCGACACCACGGGCGTGGAGCCGGACATCGCGTTGGTCAAGTACAAGAAGCTCGTTGGCGGCGGGATGCTCAAGATCGTCAACCACGGGGTACCGCGCGCGCTGGCCCGATTGGGATACGACGCCGATCAGGTGACCTCAATCTCCACTTGGATCGACGAGCACGACACCATCGAGGGTGCCCCGGAGCTAAAGGCCGAGCACCTCCCCGTATTCGATTGCGCCTTCGAGCCGAAGAACGGCAGCCGCTCGATTCATTATCTGGGCCACCTCAGGATGATGGCGGCGGTTCAGCCCTTCTTGTCCGGGGCGATCTCCAAAACGGTCAATCTGCCGCACACCGCGACCCCCGACGAGGTCTCTCGTACCTACATGGAGGCTTGGAAGCAGGGCGTGAAGGCGGTGGCAGTGTACCGAGACGGCTGCAAGCGGACCCAGCCTCTCAACACGGGCAAGGACGCCAACGACGGCCAGGCGCGCAAGGCCGCGTCCACGGCGAACGAGCCAGAGGCCGAGGCGCAGGTCAAGATCGTCTACAAGCCGGTGCGGACCAAACTGGCGGACGAGCGTCAGGCGATGACTCACAAGTTCAACATCGCCGGTCACGAGGGGTACATCACCGTCGGGCTCTACGACAATGGTCAACCCGGCGAGCTGTTCATGGTCATGGCCAAGGAGGGTTCGACGGTCTCGGGCCTGGTCGACAGCTTCGCCACGGCGATCTCGCTCACACTGCAATACGGCGTGCCACTTGAGGTGCTGTGCAACAAGTTCATCAACTCCCGCTATGAGCCCTCGGGGTTCACACCCAACCCGGATATCGCGATCGCCAAGTCGATCACGGACTACGTCTTCCGCTGGCTGACCCTGAAGTTCCTCGACCAGGGTGGCGAGCATCGCCACACCGAGAACGGACCGAGCGAGGTCATTCCGGCGCGCGAGGACGCAGCGCGAGCCGTACGCAATTTCGGCGGCATCAGCCAACTCGACTGCCCACCGTGCCACACCTGCGGCGCGATCATGGTGCCCAACGGCGCGTGCTACAAGTGCGCAAACTGCGGCGAGACTTCCGGCTGCTCGTAGGCAAGTCTCTGCTGCGCGTCAGATCTCTGCTGCGCGTCGGATCTCTGCTGCGCGTCAGAGTTGCTCGTCCGATGACAACGCGGCGGCCGGCTGCGGCGCCTCGATCAGAGATGGCGCCATGTCGGCGGGCGGCGCGAATCCCATCAAGTCGAAACACGTCGCCGCGACGTTCGCCAGGCCGGCTGCAGGCAGGTCGGCCCGCAAATGCCATGGCTGTGGGCTGCGCGTGTCGACGATAGTCAGTGGCACAGGCGCCAGCGTATGGCTGGTCTTCGCCACCACGGTCGGGCCATTGCGACGCGGAGCTCCGTTCTTGTCGCGGATCCACATGTCGTCTGCGTTGCCGTGATCGGCGGTGACGATCAACACTCCGCCAAGCGCCGTCACCTGGTCCAAGAGCCG
>CALGHC010000861.1 GCA_937915965.1 uncultured Myxococcales bacterium | reverse complement strand
CCGAGCTGGTTGAGCGGGCGCTGCGCGCGGAGGGGCTGGACGCGCTCGTCGTGATCTTTGTGCTGCCGGGCGAGCGGTTGCAGGTGGTCGCGCGCTCGCACGTGCCGTGGCTCAGCGCCGGCTGGTTGCTCGATCCGCTGGGTGGCAGCGGCCACCACGGCGAGGCCGAAGCCCTGCTCCCGACCAGCGACGCGACCGCGATCAAGCGACGGCTTCTCGACCGCCTCGGCGAGGCTGGCACGCTGCGGCCGCAACGGGTGCGCGACGTGATGACCACGCCGGTACATACAATCGCCGCCGATCTGCCGGTCGCTACCCTGCGCGACCACCTGGGCGAGTGGCGTCACACCGGCGTGCCGGTCGCCCGCGGCGGCGAGCTCATCGGCATCATCTCGCGCCACGACATCGAGGAGGCCGAGCGCGCCGGTCGTTTGGGCGAGCCCGTGTCAGCGGTGATGACCCGCGATGTCCTGACCACCGGTAGCGACACGGATGTCGAGGAAGCCCTGCAGATCATGACCAAGGCCGACATCGGCCGCTTGCCGATCGTCGACGACGGCCGCCTGGTCGGAATCCTGACGCGCACGGACGCGCGCCGCCTCCTCTACGGCGAGCGCGCGCCGCGCCACCAGGACACCGAGCCGGTGCCGTTGCCGCCGTCGCTGGCCGGGTGACGTCCATCGCGCGCCCGACGAGGCGTCCGACGAGGTGCCATCCAAGTCGTCAGCGAGTCGGCAGCGGCCGTTGGCAGGTTTCGCCGTTCTAGGCCAAGATTGACCCCGCCACCCGGCCGCAGCCGCCGCCCACGCGGGTTTCAATCGAGCCCCAGACGCGCTCTGGGAGACGAGTGTCCATGTCCTCCGACCACGCAACACCCCGGCGCCGTTCGAGCCTGCGCCGCCGAATCCAGATCATGGTCGTTGGCCTGGTGGTGGCGAGCTCGCTGGTGATCTCGACCGTGGCGATTCGGTCGATGATCGGCACGAACGCGCAGCTCACCAGCGAGCTGAAATCGGCCATGGAGGGCCGCTATCGCGCTGACGTTCGCCACCAGGTCGAGGCCATCACTACGCTCATCGCGGCCCAGGCGCGCCGCGATCAGGGACAGCGCACTCCGCAGGAGATCCTGAACGCGGCCAAGGATGTCGTTCGATACGCCCACTCCGATGGTCAGACGGGCTACTTCTTCCTCTACGATCTCGAGGGCAACGTCGTCGCGCACGGCAGCGACCAGACGTTGGAAGGCAAGAACCTCTGGGAGCGGCGCGACCGCAACGGCGTTCCGGTGATCCAGGCCCTGCAGAAGGCCGCGCTCGCGGGCGGCGACTTCGTCGAGTACACATGGCCCAAGCCCGGAGTCCCCGACGGTCGCTTCCGGAAGATCAGCTACGCCAAGAAGCTCAGCGGCTTCGACCTCTGGCTGGGCACGGGGGTCTATCTCGACGACATGGAAGCGGTGATCGCCGCCGAACAGGAGCGCGAACGGGCGAGCATCCGCGCCATCATCTGGCAGTTCGTGCTGCTCGCGGGCGCCCTTATCGTCGCTGCGCTGCTGCTCGGTGTCCTCGCGGCCACATACCTGTCACGGCCGATCACGGGTCTGGTCGCAGCGGCGAAGAAGGTCTCCGCGGGGGACTACGCGGCCGACGTGTCGGTGACCACCAACGACGAGCTCGGCGACCTCGCGTCTGCGTTCACCCAGATGGCCGCCAACATCGCGCGGACCATTCGCGACCTCGTGCGCTCAGAGCGCTACGCGGCGCGGTTGTTCGAGAGTGTCGCCGATGGGCTCATCGTGACCGACGCCGACAACCTGATCGTCCGCGCCAACCCGGCAGCCGAGCGGATCTTTGGCTATGACCAGGGCGAGCTGGTG
>CALGHC010000860.1 GCA_937915965.1 uncultured Myxococcales bacterium | reverse complement strand
CGCAGGACGGCGTTCTCCTCACGGAGGTAGTCGATGACGGCCAGCTGTTCGCGGTTGATCCAGCCGGCGAGCGCCACGAGGAGAAGCTGCAGCGAGTGAGGGAGCTTGTTCGTCGTGCGAGGTTGTGCCGTCAGCTGCGTTGCGACAGGCCCGGTCCGGCGACCGCCAGATCGCTGTGCTTCGGGGTCGGCGCAGTTTTGGAACAGGACGGGACGAGCCCCGTCCCCCCAAAGTTGAGAAGACAGGACTGGTCAGGCCCCGGCCTGACCGGCCGTTGCCGGCCCTGGATCGCCGCGCGCAGCATATGAGCGTCGGCAAGGTCGGAGGCATCGAACGGTGCGGGCTCGTCGAGGCCGATTTCGAGCCTTCGATGCCTTCGGCCGAGTTTTCGAACAGGACGGGCTTGCGTCCTTGACGTGCGCCGCTACGGCAGCGATGGCCAGAGGATCAGCTCGCCGCCAAAGCCGAGCGGCCCCTTGGCCGTGTCGGTCACCCCGGTGACCACTGTCGGGTCGACCAGCGTGACGTGTTCGCCAAGCTCGGTGCCGGTGGTCGCGTCCCACACGCGGATGCGACCGTCGCCCTCGGAGAGGGCGTAGTTGTCGAGGAAGCCGCCGAAGAGCCGCTTGCCGTCGAGGCTGAACGACAAACGCGGCGTGTCTTTGGTGTCGAGAGCGTAGAGCTTGTTGCCGTCACCGGACCAGACCGCGGTCTCCGTCTTGCGATCGACGACGACGCGGTCGCCTGCCGGCGCGAAGACGAACGCGGTGGCGTCCGGGACGGGAATCGTGGCGACGCTGTCGCCCGAGGGCAGCTCGCAGATGTGGATGCCAACGCCCGTCTCACCGCCGGCGATGCGCCCGTCGGCGAGCGCCATCAGACCAAAGTTACAGGGCGTCGTTCCCACCTCGGCGAAGGTCTCGGGGTCGATACGCACACCGTTGAGCTGGTCAGAACGCACCAGGCCGCCCTGGGTCCAGGCGACTCCGTTTGCCTTCGCGGCGGGCGGTGTGAACTTGCGGAGCTGGGCGCCAGTCGTCGCGTCGACGATGATCAGCTCGCCGAAGAGCCCCGAGGGCGCCAGCTCGCTGCCGTCGGGCGACCAGGCGATCGCCTTGACCTTGTCGTGGAGCGCCGACCAGCGCTCTTTGCCTTCCAAGTCGATGACCGAGACCATCCCGATGTGGCCCAGGGCGACGAGCTGACCGTCGGCAGACGGGACCGCGAGGATGACCTTGGTGCCGATGACGGGCGAGGCGGCGACCAGCGCGCCGGTAGCGGCATCGAGCAGCAGCAACCGGCTCCCCAACGACGCGGCCACCGTCGTGCCGTCCGGCGACAGCGTCAGGTTCGTGAGCGGAACATCGGTCTGCTTCGCCTCGACGAGCTCCTCAGCGCGCGCCGACCAGGCGAAGGTCAGCGTGTCGTAGCGCTCGAGGCGACCGCCGCTTGTGCCAAGCCAGACGCTCTTGTGGTCGGCGCTCCACGTGGCGCCCGTGACGACTTCACCCATGACCGACGCCTTCTTGAGCTCCCAGACCTGCTTGGCGGTGGGCAGGTCGATGCCAAAGGCGCGGTGACCGTCGCTGGCGGCGATACGGGTGCCATCCTTGGAGAAGGACAACGCGCGGACGCCACCGCCGCTGAACTCGCTGTGCAGGCTCCAGGTCTGGGTCTGCAGAACGACGACGCGGTGCTCGCTGGGACTGTCGGTGCCGATGGCGACGAGGTTGCCGGCGGGCGCCCAGGCGATAGAGCGAGCGGGGTAGGCCAACGTCGCGCCGGTGCGGTCGGTCTTGGCGTCGACGTAGCTCGTGCCGACATCGCTGCCGGTCAGATACGCCTCTCCGTCGGGCGCGAAGGCGGCGCAGCGAATCTCCTGGCCGCCCACACGTGGGTTCGACCACAAGTGCGCGCCGCTCTCGGCGTCGTGAACGAGGGTCACACCGTAATCGGTGCCGGCGGCATAGAGCGTGTCGTCGGGCCCGAACCAGGCGTGACCGGCGGACGGCAACAGGACGCCGGTAGGCTGCAACGTCGCGCCGTGGAAGAGTCGCACCGCTGCACCGCTGCGGGCCAGCAGACGCTCGCCGTCGGCGCTCCAGGTGATGGTCCCGGCGCCCGCCGTCGTTCGGCCCGCACGCCACTGCGGTGCATCGATGATCGGCGGCGTCGCGACGACGTGGAACGAGAAGGTGCGACGGAAGGACGGTGCGCCCTGTGCTTCGTTGTACAGCTCGTAAGCGCCGGCTCGGAACGGTGCCTGCATGGTGGTCTTGTAGAAGCTCGTCCCGCCGGTATCCATCCCTCCCAGCCAGCCACCTGCGTCAATGGCCGCCTGCTGCAGGCTCCAATGGCCGGGTTGCCCCACTGTGCCACCCTCACCGTTGTCGACACTCCATGCCGCGGTGATCTGGAGGGAAGCGCCCGGATCGAGGTCGACAGGGCCGGGCGGGTCGAAATACGTGAAGACCGGGTCGGGGCCGCCGGAACAGGCTGGGGCCGAGGCGAAGGTCAGCGCGGCGACGGTCACGACCGCCCAGTTTCTTGTGGACCTGTACATTGGTCTGTCCTGTTGAGTTGGAGACCGCCGTGAGGGCGGCGAAACAGCCTGCGTTTCAGTCGTGACGGCGCGCCACCACGCCGGGCTTGGGCCGGGTAACGTAGACGTCGTCGTCGAAGATCCAGACCTTGCCTGGATCGACCGGGTCGATGGCGACCACTTGCGGTGTGCGGAAACCGTCGGCGATGGCATGCCACTCGCCGGGGTCGACGGGGTCCCATCGCACCACCCGGCGTCCTTTGAGGTCGGCGGCGTACAGGCGCCCTGCGTCGTCGACCGCTTGTGGATTCAGCGACGTGTCGACGGGCGCGCAGAAGGGTCCAGGGACACCCTCCGTGCAGGGAAGCGTGCCGTCCCAGGTGGCCAGGTCGACCCGGTTGAACCACGGCTTCCCGTTCGTGTCGGGGC
>CALGHC010000859.1 GCA_937915965.1 uncultured Myxococcales bacterium | reverse complement strand
GGCAGGCAACACGACGCCAGAACCAACCCCAGTGGGTATCCGGAAAAGCCCACCGTCTATGACGGTGGGCTTTTCTCGTTTTGGCCCGCACTCCGCTGCCGCGAGCTCGGCTGGCGCCGCTGATTCCAGCCGTTTGCCGCCTGAGACGCTTTGCGCCTGAATACCGCCGCCAGGCCCGCGCCGCACCGCAGCGCCAGGCCGCGCCATACCGCAGCGCTAGGCCACGCCGTACCGCAGCGCTAGGCCACGCCGTACCGCAGCGCCAGGCCACGCCGTACCGCAGCGCCAGGCCACGCCGTACCGCAGCGATGGGCCGCTCCCCCACATCGGCAGTCGCGACGTCGCTCCGCAGACGTGGAGCCTCGCTTGTTGAGATTCATCAAGTCCGGCGACGCCAATTACGGGCTTGACACTTGTCCACTTGATGTCGATATCCCGAATATATCTCACGATTGTCGTTTTGTTACCAGAGCAATCGCACAGCAAGATGCAGAACCAGCTGAACGGCCGCAATTCGTACAAGATCGCGCTCAAGACGAACTAGCGGCGAAACTGGCGGCTGCTGCTGACCTGGCGCGCGACAAGCCGAGTAGCGTCGGAGCAACGCAGGCAGGCGCCACCACGGTGTCTCCCGGCTCGAGACGATCGGATGGCGCGAGGTCGGCGCCAAGGAGACGGCGCGAGCAGCCGGAAGAGGGACCTGCTGGGCCGTGATTGTCGGTCGTTGCATCGTTCAGCCCCCCACGCCGTGGTCGGACCGGAGCAGGCGGCCCGTAACAACACAGACGCGCGCCGGCTGCGGAGGATCCACGGGAGGAAGGCGATCAATGAACGATGGGCGCTGGACCCGGCCGCAACCGGCCGAACGCGGCGAGGAAGTTGGCGCCGAGCAACTTGACGATGCGCTCGTGGGACCAACCCTCTGCCAGCATGTGGGCGACGATGCGCGGGATGCCATAACCGTCGCGCAGCTCGACGGGGGGCACGATCGCGCCGTCGTAGTCGCTGCCAATAGCGACAGCGTCCTCGCCAGCGACATCGATGACGTGGGCGACGTGCTCAAGGACCATGCGGCCATCGTCGGGGCCGCCTTTGCGGCTCAAGAATGGCTCGTGAAAGAGAATCCCGACGACCCCGCCGGTCGCGGCGATCGCACGGATCTGGTCGTCGTCGAGGTTGCGCCAGTGGGGCCGGACCCCGTTGACGCCGGTGTGGGTGACTATCAAGGGCAAGCTGCGGTCATGCGCCTCGACCGCGTCCCAAAAAGCGCGACGGCCGAGGTGGGCGAGGTCGACGAATACGCGCTCGGCGTCGAGCCGTTCGACCAGCACACGACCCGCAGCCGTCAGGCCGGCGTTGCGCCTCAGGGCGAGCGGGCTGGAGGTTGTGCCGTAGACCGAGCTGGTCAGGTGGACCAGCGTGACTCTGGTCAACAGCCGATCTGGCACGGATGCCGGTCCGTCCGGCGCGGCCTGTAGCGCGTTGCCGCCTTGGATCGCGACGAGCACCGCGTGGGCGCCGCGTCGTCGGGCGTCCTGATATTCGCCGAGATCACGGACCAAGGCGAGACGCCCGCGGGTCCGGTTCACCTCGCCGCGCAGGTGAGCGAGGTTGTCGAGGAGGGTGCGCCAGCGCGCCGACGACGAACGCAGCGGGTTGGTGGTGATCGACCACATCGCGCCCGTGAGGCCGATATCAGCGATTCGCGGCAGGTCCAGGTGACCGAACAGGCGGCCGCCGAGCAGACCAGCGTCGTGACGGGCATG
The DNA here is from genome assembly GCA_937915965.1 of uncultured Myxococcales bacterium. GTDB lineage: Bacteria > Myxococcota_A > UBA9042 > UBA9042 > UBA9042 > CALGHC01. The sequence goes on along the minus strand of CALGHC010000859.1, from coordinate 4,008 downwards.
CAGATCGTATCCCCACAAGCGCGCGGGGATCAGAGCGTCCAGGTGCAGATCAACGACGTCACAGCTGCGCACCAGCTCGATCGCAGCGACGGGCAGACCCAGACGGGCGGCCAAGGCGCTGGACGAGGGCGGCGAGGCTGCGGCGTAGCCGCTCGGATCGGTGGGAGGCACGGCGAAACCCCCAGGACACAAGTTGCGAGTTCCTAGAGCGACGAGCTCTCGATACGCCAGCGGTTGCCGGCGGCCGCGTCGCGGCGAAGTCGTATCGGCGTTGGCATGCGGGTGCGCGCGGCCAGGAAGACGCTGGCTTCGTCGCGCGCATCGGTGAGATCAGCGGGAACGCTGCGGTCCACGCGAAAGCTCGCCGAATCGCCGTCGACAAAGAGGTAGATCGAACCGTTGCGGACGAGCTGCACGAAGCTATAGCGACGCAAGCCGTCGTCGAGCATCGGCGTTCCCTTGCGGGTACTGTGGATCAGCGCGAGATAGCGATCGAAGCCGGCGTCGACGGCTGCCGGGCTCGCGCCGGCGAGGTCGATCGCGACGCCGAGCAGGCGGGCCACCAGCGCAGCGATGGCGGTGGCGCTGTCGGGATCCTCGGCCGGCTCGGACGGCTCGGACGGCTCGGACGGATCCGCGTGGGTACCCTGCCCCGGCGCGATCGGCGGCGCGTCGCTCAGTCGGCCGGCAGGCTCCGTGGTCAAGCTGTGGTTGCCGGCGAGCTTTGCCAGTCGCGTGTCGATGGCGACGACCGCGTCGCGAGCCGCCTCGACGCGACGGAGGAGCCCGTCGAGGACTGCTGTGGTGTCGCTGCCGGCGGCGGCGTGCTTGGGAACTGTATCGTCGGTCACGGGCCCTCCTGCGATGATGCCGCCACAAATTTAGCAGACTGGTGCCCGGCTTGTCTCGACGTGCGCCGTGGCCGACCCTGGCCCCAAGCTCGGCCGGCGTCGGCTTTGAGGGGGCAACATGGTTCGATTCGGGATTGAGAACACAATCACACCATTGCGCCGGGCACTTCTGCACTCGCCCGTGGAGTCTCTCGGCGCGGCGGATGCGCTGGCCTGGGGCTACCCGGCGGGCCGCGATCGCGCGCGGGCGCTCGCCGAACACGCCGGTCTGTGCGCGCTGCTGGCAGCTGAGGGCGTCGAGATCACGGTGGACGACCAGGAGACGGGGGTCGACGCCACCTACGCGTGCGACCCGGCGGTGATGACTCCGTGGGGGGCTGTGATCTGCGCGATGGGCAAGCCGGAGCGCCGCGATGAGGCCCCGGCCATGGAGGCACGGTTGCGCGCTGCCGGCGTCGACGTGCTGGGTGCCATCGCCGCCCCGGGCACGCTCGAGGGCGGCGACGCCATCTGGCTGGATCGCGCGACGCTGTGGCTGGGTATCGGCGCGCGCACCAACCACGCGGCCGCCGATCAGCTCGCCGCCCTGCTCGCCCCACGCGGTGTGCAGCTGCGCCGGGTCGAGCTGCCGTGGCGCGACGGTCCCGGGCGTTGCTTGCATCTGCGTTCGTTGATCAATGTCATCGACGTCGACCTGGCGGTGATCGATCGGCCGTGGCTGCCATTCGTCGTCTTGAGCGAGCTAGCCGACCGCGGCCTGCGTCTGATCGACGCGGTGCCCGAAGAGATCGATACACAGGGCAACAATATTTTGGTGTTGCGGCCTCGCGTGGTCGCGTTGGTTTGCGGAAACCCGCGCACAGAGGCGTTGCTGGCCACCGAGGGGGTCGAGGTGCGCCGCTTTGAAGGCGACGAACTGTGCGTCAAAGGGACCGGTGGGCCGAGCTGCCTGGTCCTCGACCTGCACCGCGGCTGACCACTGGGAGCCGCCAGCCCCCCGAGGGGGTCACTGAATCGCGGGATCGCCGGCCGACGTGGGCGGGGCAGCCGTCTCGTGGTCGAGCTTCTGGCGGTCGATCGGCTGGCGGTCAAAGCGGCGCAGCAGTCCGGCGCCGTCGAGCTTGTCGATCACCACTGCGCTGACGTCGCGATGACCGGCCTCGTCGAGGCTGGCGTACAAACAGCCGCTCGGGCGCAACCGCTCGGCGAGATGGGCGCCTTGGGTCAGCGACCCAAGCGCGGCTTGCACGGCGACTTCGGTGGCGTCGGGACGCAGCGCGACAAGCGATTCGGGCAACACCGGCCAGCTACCCTGGGTGACCAGGGGCGCTCCGCCGCCGGCTCGTTGGACCAAGAGGTGAAAGCCCGGACTGCCGCTGAGAAAGCGGCTCGCGGCGGACCAGACCAGACCGGCTGCCTTGACCTCGGTCACACCCGCGCGGTGGCGCAAGCGGGCCTCGACGACGCGGCGTTCGGCGGCGGCGAGGAGATTGGGCGCGCCAACGAACGCGGCCACGCCGCCCTGGGGTCCATGCCACACCGGCATGAGACCGACATCGCGACCGGCGGCGGCGAGGTGGCTGAAGTCGATGTCGACGGTGACATCCTGGCTTCCCGGCCACGTCAGGCGCGCCAGCAAGGCTTGGACAGGGTCGTCCTCCTTGTCACCCTCACCGTCACGAGGTTCGGGATAGACACGCACGAGCGGCATGCCGGGCCAAGGGTCAAGGCTGTGCAGGGCCGTCCCGCCGTAGTCGATGGTCCACATCCAGCCGGCGCGCAGGTTGGCCGCTGCCCAGGCGACAAGGTCGCCGATACCCGGACAGACGACCAGATGGGGTGGGAGCGAGTGGGCTTCGCGGCGATGGCCCACCAGGTCGGCGATCTCAACGAGCCAGGCGCTGATCTTGGCTGCGTCGGGGTGGCTGACGAGCGGCGCGTCGACGGCCGTGACAACAAGGGGCGTGGACGGCGCGTGGGCCGCGCGGCGCATGGCGAGGGCGAGATGTGCGGTCTCAAGCGGCCAGAGTCCGGCTGCGGGCGCTGCGCCACAAACCGCCACAAGCGCGGGGTCGACGGCCGGCAGTCCCCATTGCGCCCATGTGCCCTCGTCGAGCCAGGCGACGAGGCGCAACAAGGTCGCGTCGCCACCCACTCCCGGGCAGACAAGCTCGTGAGGCCAGACGTCGAGGAGCTCGTTGTGCAAAATGACGCCCGTGAACGGCGTCGTCCGGGCAAGCAGGTCTGCGGAACCCTGGGACAGATGGTCCGCCCGTGAACCGTGGTGATGACCGAGGCGTGTGCGCTGCAGGTCCTGCAGGGCTGGCGACCTCTCGCCGATTCGGTAACGCATGCAGGCGGCGAGACGGGCGGACGAGGGCGACATCGCGGAGAGGTCGTCGACCGCATCGCAGACGTCGCGAGCGAGGCTGCCGTCGCCGGCACCAAGCTCGACGGCTGTGAACGGGTCGCCGTCGGCCATCGCACCGTCCGCGACGAGGGCATCGCGCGCGGCGGCGAGGCGCACGGCGATCAGGCGGCCGAAGGCAGGAGACAACCGCTCGGGGAAGGTCCAGAAGTCGCGCTCGTGGCCAAAACGGACGCGGCCAGAGGCGTAGTATCCTGCCTCGGCGTCGTACAGGCCCAATCGCATCCAGTCGCCCAGTCCTGGCAAGCGGGCGAGGACATCGGCTGGGTTCTGTGCCATCGGCGCTCCAGGGAGGCGGCCAGCAGGCTGGCGGATCGAAGTGAGGTCGCGGAGGTAGCACGACGACTGCGGGCCGGCAACGCAAATCTGGGGCGCCACCCTGGCGCGATTGGGGCGCGTCGAGGTCAAGAACCAAGGCTACGGCATGGCGACGCCGCCGGCTCCCGGCGCCGTGACGTCGACCGCCTCGACCTCAATCGCCACCGTCTCGCGCAGACCGAGCGGACGGCCGCTCGTGTCGATCGCGTCGACCGCCAGCGCGTGGCGGCCGGGCTCGATCGGCCAGAGCACGACCGAGCCGCTGGTCACGGCCGCGGCGAATGGCCGGCCATCCACGGACCACTGCAACCGAGCGTGCGGTTGGCGGACCCAGGCTTGCAGGGCGATCCGCTGGTTGGACGCGGGGAGGCGCGAGTCGCGGTAGAAGATCGCGCCGTCGTGGGGCTCGAC
>CALGHC010000858.1 GCA_937915965.1 uncultured Myxococcales bacterium | reverse complement strand
TCGCGCTGCCGGTGGCGGCGGCGGCACGACCATCTCGGTCGGCGGCGGCTCGTCGTCTAGCAGGTCCATCGCCCGAGTCGATTCGACGTCGTCGTCGTCGTCGCGGGCGTCGTAGGGCTCGTCGGCTGGGGCAGACTCGAAATCCTCAAGATCCATGGCCCGAGTCGCGCCGGCACCGCCACCGGGCTCGTCGAGATCGTCAAAGTCGTCTTGGCCTGCGCTGTCGATGCGGCTGCGGTCACCAAAGCCGATTCCGCCTCGCCTGTCGTTGCCCATTGCCGCCTCGCTCCGTCTCCGGCTCGTCGCCTCGGGTCAGACCGGGTCTTCGCCACGGGTCAGAGTTGCCCTCCCGTTGCGTGCTGGCCTGGGCGCGCGGGGCGCGCCACACCCAGTCGGGCCCGGCTACAGAGGACGCTCTGTCGTCCCGCATGGGCGCCGACCAACGCCGTGGAAGTAGCATAGATCCGTTAGCGCCACAACGAAACCGGGGGTCGCACTGTGGACCACAATTGCACCGTCGCGGTCGCCGCCGGCATGGAAGTTGGACCGCGACAGCCGTTGGGGCGGAACGGGCGGAACCGGCGGACGGGCGGACGGGCGGACGGACGGGCGGACGGGCGGACGGGCGGACGGGCGGACGCACAGATTTGGTCGGGTGGGTGTCCGGCGCGACCGAGCGCGCCTGCCTGGACGTCGAGCGAAGCGATCCGCTTGCTCTGCGCTCAAGGCGCGACCGTCTACGCTTGAGGCAGTACGTCGATGAACTTGCGGCCACGCGATGTGCGGAAGGTGACGACGCCTTCGCAAGTGGCGAAGAGCGTGTAGTCCTTGCCCGTGCCCACATTGAGGCCGGCATGGAAGGTCGAGCCAACCTGCCGCACGATGATGTTGCCCGAGATGACCTTTTCGCTTCCGTAGCGCTTCATGCCGCGACGCTGGGAGTTCGAATCGCGACCATTGCGCGATGAACCTTGGCCTTTTTTGTGTGCCATCTGGGACTCCTGGAGGGGGACGAGGGCGAATCGGGCGAGCGCTGGCTCAGGCCGCGCCGGCGCCGTCGATGGCCTCGATCCGCACGCGCGTGATCCACTGGCGATGCCCTTGGCTCTTGCGGTAGTTCTTGCGGCGCTTGTGCTTGTGGATCATGATCTTGTTGTCGCGGGTCTGCTCCCAGACTGTCGCCTGGACGGTGACACCGTCGACCAGTGGCGTGCCGACAACTGTCTGCTCGCCACCGAGCATGAGCACCTCGCCGAAGACGACCTTCTCGCCGCGGGCGCCGTCGATCTTCTCGATAGTGATCTGCTGGCCGGGGGTGACCCGGTACTGCTTGCCGCCCGTGCGGATGACCGCGTAGCTATCCATGGCTCAAGACTCCGTCGTTCCGTCTGCCGGGATCGGACCCGGCTGCCGGGGTCGGACCCGGCGGGACGCGGGAATCTGCCGTGTAGGTCGGCTGGTGTCAAGCGAAAGAAGCCATGTATTCCGATCGCCACGCGGCCGTTGGGCCCAACTAGCAAGGGGGGGGCGACGGCGACCGGCGGGCAGGCGGCGACAAGCGTGTGGCGACTTCGACTGCCGACGACTGCCGGCGACGGGCGTCACCGTGCTGTTTTCATGGGGCCGCGATCAGCTCGCGCGCTTGGTCGAGGATCCGCCCTGAGGCGGTGAGCACGTGCTGGCGCCAGTGGGGGTCGTCGGGGCAGAAGGCCGCCTGCATGGCGCGGCGTGCAGCGTGGGCAAGGTCGACGCGAGGCCCGCGCAACTCCTCGGGACCATGGAAGAATAGCTGGTTTTCGATCCGCATCGCGCGGATGATCGCGATGTCCGAGACCGTGCCGAATTCGACGGTGAGGCCATCGTAGCGCACTCCGCTCAGACGCCGGCCGATCTCGCGCAGCATGCCGCCACGCATGTCGTATCCGTCTTCGCTGCCGGCGACCCAAGCGCGTAGGGCGTCACCGAAGATGTTCTTGGCGCGGGTGGTCTGTTCGGTTTCCGGCTCACCGTCGAGGAAGGCGACGTACTGGCCCCGTGGTCCGCGGGCTGTGTGCAGGTCGATCCAGACTACGCGCTCGCGTCCTGCCAGCTCGCGCTCGACGAGGTCGACGACGATCTCGGCCGTCGGCTGCGGCGCCTCGCCGCAGAAGAAGACGCCCTGGGGATGGCTGTACTGGCCGCGGGCGACCACATTGCGCAGGGTCGGCAGGCCATGGCGGGCGAGCAGCGCCACCAGGCGCGGCCAGAAGAGCTCGAATCCCGGCGGGCGTTTGGGGTTGAGCAGATCGTCGAGTTTGTTGTAGTCGCGATCGTCACCGCTCCACGGCGTGCCCGGCGGCAAGAAGCCCCGGTTGAGATCGACGTTGGCCTCGTTAACTCGGCGCCAGTGTTTCATTCCCCACGGGTTGAGTGCGTGCAGCCACAGGGTCGGCGTTGGCGCGCCGGCGGCGATCATCTCCAGCTGGGCGGCGCAGCCCGCGTAGCCCTCGATCCCGTGCAGACCGCTGGAGAAGACCAGGACCTGTTTGGCGGCGCGCGCTCCGGTCCAGGCCCAGTCGATCGTCAGGCCGTCGACCACCTCCAGGGCACCGGAGTCGACATGGTGAGGGTGGGCGGCGGCGGCGATACGGAAGCGATCGCGCGCTTGGAGCCAGGAGGTCGAGAAGCGGTCTGCCGTCGTCATGGCGTCAATCCAGCCCCCCATCGCGCAGCCAACGTGCGGCTTGGCGGGCGTAGTAGGTCAATATCACGTCCGCACCGGCCCGGCGGATCCCCAGCAGGCTCTCGAGCACGACCTTGCGCTCGTCGAGCCAGCCGTTGGCGGATGCCGCCTTGAGCATCGCGTACTCGCCGCTGACCTGATACGCCGCGATCGGCAGATTCGTCGCCTCACGCATTCGGCAGATCACGTCGAGGTAGGGACCGGCCGGTTTGACCATCACCATGTCGGCGCCTTCGGCCTCGTCGAGCTCGAGCTCGCGCAGCGCCTCGCGGGCGTTGGCGGGATCCATCTGGTAGGTCTTCTTGTCCTTGGGTACGTCGCCGAGGTCGCGCGGCGCCGAATCGAGGGCCTCGCGGAATGGACCGTAGAAGGCCGAGGCGTACTTCGCCGTGTAGCTCAAGATCGATACGTCGACGAATCCGGCGTCGTCGAGGGCCTCGCGGATCGCGCCCACTCGGCCGTCCATCATGTCCGACGGCGAGACGATGTCGGCGCCGGCGCGCGCTTGGCTGACGGCCTGCCGGCACAGCACCTCGACAGATTCGTCGTTGAGGATGCGGCCACCGCGGACGATGCCGTCGTGTCCCAGCGAGTTGTAGGGGTCGAGGGCGACGTCGGTGACGATCACCAGATCGGGGAAGCGGCCCTTCAGCCGGCGGATACTGCGCTGGACCAGGCCGTCGTCATCGTGGCTGGCCTCGCCCCCCGGGGTCTTGTGGGCTTCGAGCTCTTTGGGAAAGAGCACCACCGCGCCGATACCTTCGCCCAGGGCTCCCTCGACCTCGCGCAACAGGCCGTCGTGGCCGAGCCGGCTCTGGCCCGGCATCGCGCCGATGGCCACGTCTGCGTCGCCGTCGTGGATAAAGAGCGGCAGGATGAAGTGCTGTGGTGCGAGCCAGGTCTCGCGCGAGAAGGCGCGCACGACTGGGTTCTTGCGACCGCGGCGGGGACGTTCGACGAGATCGAGCATGGGACTCTCCTGGCGGGGGCCGCGTGCGGTGGCGGCTGCGGGTTCGGGCGTCGGGTTGTCGCGCGGCGCGCTGCGCGTCGGCAGAGCGCATTCAATGCCCAGCACGCCGGTGTGGCAAGCGGCCTCGCGTCGATGCGGCGCAGGCTGCGGTTCAGGCGGCTTCGCCTGGCGGCGCGCCCGGGTCGTCGCCGATCGAGGGCAGGGCTGCGGGGGGGGCATGATCCAGCGCGCGGCGAAGCCAGGTCGGTAGGGCGAAGACCGCGTCGATCAGCTCGGCATTGAGGTAGCGCAGGTCGGCGGCGAACTGGCCGAGACGGGCGGCGACGTCGGCTTCGCGCAGGCGGCTGCGGGCGTCGATCGTCTGGCTGGCGGCGACGAAGGCCCACAGCCCGGCAGGGTAGGTCAGGCAGTGGCCAAGGTAGGGGGCGGTGTGGCCAAAGATGTCAGCGAGGGTGTCGGCGATCTTCACGCAGCGCGTCTGGTAGAAGGCCGGCGAGTCGCTTTGTGGCACCAGGATGCCGCCCACGCCCAGGACCGCCGCGCAGCTGCGATAGAACCCCGGCGTAAACAGCTCGACGGCGCCGTCCACGGGGTCGGTCGAGTCGACCAGGATGACGTCGTAGCGCTCGCCACGCGCCTGCGCCTCGCGCACCCAGGCCAGCCCGTCGCCGATGATCACCCGCGCCTTGGGGTGATCGAGCGCGCCGGCGAGATCGGGAAAATACTGCTTGGCGACGCGCACGACCTCGCCATCGATGTCCACGAGCACCGCCTCCTCGACCTCGTACCGGGCCCTCTCCAGATCATTGCGTGCACGGT
>CALGHC010000857.1 GCA_937915965.1 uncultured Myxococcales bacterium | reverse complement strand
TGGTGGGGTTCGGCGGCCTGACCGTGCTGCTGCTCGCTCCAGTGCTGTACTGGAAGGCCTTCGCCTTCGGCAACCCGCTGCTGCACCCCAGCCAATACGCCCATTTCGATGGCTTCCGCCCCGAGTTCGTCCACAGCCTCTTTGGTTGGGAGTTCCGCTTCAATGGCCTCTTCAACTGGCCACTGCACGACCACCTGGTGCGCACGCCGCACTTCGCCTACCCAACCTGGCTGCTCTTCCCGCTGGTGACCCTGCGCGCCTGGGGTCTCGTCGGCGTTTCGGTCGCGGCGCTCGGTCTGGTGACCCTGTGGCAAGGTCGACGCCGTCTGACCATCCTGCTGCTGCTGTGGCCGCTGCCGCTCTACGCGCTCTTTGGCCCGCAGGAGAACTGGGAGGAGGTCAAGATGACCTTCATGCTGCTCGCCTGGCCGCCGCTGGTGCCGCTCTTCGCGATGGGGCTGGTCCGTATCGGCGAAACGTGGCGGGCGAGCCGAGCCGTCGACAGCGGTGGCGCGCGGCCGTGGCGCCGGCCCTTTGGCCAGCTGGTCGCCCGCCTCGCTGCGGTGTGCGTGCTGCTGTGGGCCAGCGTCCAGGCGATGGCCGCGGTCGACGTGCCGGCCGACGGGCGCTGGTACGTGCGCTTCCCCAACGCCGACCCGGCGAAGAACCCCGACGCCCGCGCCGGCCTCGACGACCGACACCGCAACGACTGGCAGTACTTCCAGAGCTACGAAACAGACGCCGAGATCGACCGGCAGCGCGTGCGCCTGGGCGCTGGTCTGCCCTGGCCGGCGACCTACCTGCCGGTCGACTGGGAGCCGGCGCGCGAGTGGCGAGAGATGCAAGCCGAGGCCGGCGAGCGCGAGCTGCGGATCCTCGAGATCTGGGGATACATCTACGGCTCGAAGCGCTGGCCCATGGGGGTCGACCCGAACCTGCGTCCAGCCGGCGTGTTCGTGCCTGGAGGGGACGGGCGCGATGGAGATTGAGGTGGCGCCAGAGTCGGTGAGCGGCCCGGATTCGGCGCCGGCGCCGCCGTCCGCCGGCGCGGGCCACGCGCTCGACGTAACGCTGCTGCGCACGTCTTGCCTGCTGATCGAGTACGGCGGCCTGCGGATCCTCACCGACCCGTTCTTTCATCGCACCATGCGCGGGCTGCCGATCTTTCGACCGCCGGGGATCCCGCTGGAGCGGGTCGGCCGCATCGACATCGTCGTCGCCTCGCACCTGCACCGCGACCACTTCGACCTCCAAGCCGTGCGCCAGCTCGCCCACCCACAGATGGTCCTCGTCGGCTGCCCGGGGACGGCGGCCTTCTGCGCGGGTGCTGGGCTGCCGCGCATCGTCGAGATCGCGCCGTGGCAGGAGACCACCGTCGGCGACGTCCGGCTGACGGCGACACCAGCGGATCACACCGGGCCGCCGCCGGCCGAGGTCAACGTCGTCATTCGGCTCGGGCCCTGGCGCATCTTCTTTGGCGGCGACGCGCGCTACAGCGAGGCCTTCACCGAGATCGGCGAGCGCCTCGGCCCGATCGACGTCGCCCTGCTGCCGATCGGCGGCACGCGCATCTTCGGCCAGCGTACGACGATGGACCCAGCGGACGCCGTGCGCGCATGTGCCGACCTGCGGCCGCGCTGGGCCGTGCCGATTCACGAAGGCGGCGAGTGGCTACCGGTGCCACCGGCGAGCTGGCATCCGGGCCGATTCCATCACTTCGTGACGGCGATGCAGCGGTCCGGCCAGTCGAGCGTCGCCGTCGCCGTCGAGCCCGGCGAGACCGCCCGATTTGTAAGCGGCGACGCCGACTCCGGCGTGACCCACATGCGCTGGCTGCGCTAGACGCCGCTCCCTGTGCCGTACATCGCGTCGACCAGGTCGGCGTAACGTGCGACCACCTGCGAACGCTTGACCTTCAGCGACGCCGTCAGCATCCCGTCCTCGACGGTCAGCGGCGCCACCCTGGTCCACTGCTTGATGGTCTCGAAGCGCGCCAGACGCGTATTGACCGCGTCGACGTGGCGCTGCAGCTCGACGGTCACCGCTTCGCCACCGGGATCGGCGGCGACGCCCTGCTGTTCGGCCCAAGGCGCGAGCTCCTCCGGGTCGACGGCGATCAGCGCCGAGGCGAAGTTGCGCAGGTCGGCGACGACGACCGCCTCTTGCACCAGCGGGTGATTCTTCAACATGCCTTCGATCTTGGCGGGGGCGATGAACTTGCCGCCCGAGGTCTTCATCAGCTCCTTCTTGCGCCCCGTGATCCGCACGAACCCCTCGGTGTCGCAGCTGCCGAGGTCGCCGGTGTGGAACCAGCCGTCGGAGAAGGCCTCTTCGGTCGCGTCCGGGCGGTTGAGATAGCCCGCAGAGATGTTGTCGCCGCGGGCGAGGATCTCGCCGTCGCTGGCGATGCGGATCTCGACGCCAGGCATCGGCCGGCCGACGGTGCCAGGTCGGGTCTCGCCGGGCAGGTTGGCGGTCAGCCCCGGACACGTCTCGGTCAGGCCGTATGCCTCGATGAGATCGAGACCCATCGCCAGGAAGAACTCCTGCACCTCAATGGCCAGCGGCGCCGAACCCGAGAGCACCACCAGGGTGCGATCGAGGCCGAGGGCAGCGCGCAGCTTCGAGAGCACGACGCGATCGGCCAGGCGAATCTTGAGCGCGGTCCACACCGGCATCGACCGTCCAGTTGTGCGGTAGGGTATGCCCGAAGCGCCGACGTCCATCGCCAGCTTGAAGAGCTTCTGGCGCAGCGGCGGCGCCCCGGCGACCTTGGAGAGGATCCGCGCGCGCATCTTCTCGTAGACCCTGGGCGCGGCGGGAAAGAAGCCAGGGCGGGTCGCGAGCAGGTCGGTCGCCAGGGTCGGGATGCCCGAGACGATGATCGGCGCGTTGAAGAAAGGCGAGGCTTGCTGGATCAGCCGGCCAAACGAGTGCGCCAGGGGCAAAAAGAGAAACACCCCGCCCTCACGCACCTCGGCGCGGAACAGGCCAGTCCTCTCGATATTCTCCACCATCGACAGCATGTTGTGGTTGGTCTGGATCACTCCCTTGGGTGGCCCGGTTGTGCCCGAGGTGTACGTGTAGGTGCAGACGTCTTCGCGGCCGACTGCCTCTCCCCAGTCGCTGCGGCGCTGGGCCGTCTCGCGCAGGTTCGCGGCCCCGCGGGCCTCGAGCTCGTCGAGCGATTCCCAGTCGTCAGCCGGCGCGAGGCCGCTGGGGTTCATGACGACGATGTGGCGCAGCTTGACCTCGTCGGCGCCGTGGTCGACGTCGAAGAAGGTGAAGCCGTCGCGAATCGCCCGAACCTTGTCGAGCTGTTCGGCGTCTTCGACGATGGCGATGACGGCGCCGGTGTCGGTGTGCAGGTAGCCCACTTCGGCCGGGACCAGGGTCGCGTAGACCGGAACCGTGCGCAGACCGATCGACAAGGCAGCAAAATCGCAGGCTATCCAGTCGTAGCTGCTGTTGCCGATGACGGTGATGGCGGCGCGCTCGGGCAGGTCGTCGAGGGCCGTCATCAAGCCCGCCGCGATGCGCTGCATGCGCAGCCCCACCTGCCGCCAGGTGACATCCTGCCAGCGGCCCTCCTGGTTGAGTCGCAGGGCGGTCGCCGCCGGCGTCTCGTCGACGCGTCGCAGCACCATCGAGCCGACGGTCCGGTCCAGCGCCGGCTGACCAGGCTTGGTGTTGTTGCCCATGGCCGTCTCCCCGGTTGCGGCCCATTGCCGTGTCGAGCGCGGTGATCCGCGACATGCATACCGCGGCGGCGGTCGCGCCGGCAAGCGAGCCCGGCGACCCCGATCCACCGCTTCTGGCGCAACCCTTCGTTGTTGCGTCGGTTCGCTCCCTGCGGCCTACACAAGTACGCCTCAATCGCTCACCTCCTTACGCCTTGATTTGCATCCAAAATCGGCGGCCGGGGAGAATTCGGGTGGTGGATCCTGGGCGACAAACGACGCACGGTGCGCACGCGCCCGGGGCTGGGGCGCCAACGCCCCATGGAGGCGCAATCTTGTGTTTTCCCCTGCAAATCACGGCCGCACTGCGATAGGGTCGATGCCGGCAGGGACGACAAACTCGCCAGGGAGTGCGCGATGGCAGCGATCAAGGGCCCCAAGGCAGCAGAGCAGACCAGCGGACCAGGGGCAGCGGCGCCGGTGCAGATGCGGGCGACCGCGCAGCCGCAGGCCGTGAAGGGTGACAGCTACGCGGCGCAACGGGCTTCGGTCGGGCCCGAGGGCTCGCCCGGCTACGACCTGCAGCGCGACGCGGTGCGTCCCGGCGGCTCGGCCATCCAGAACGAGGCGAAGGCCGGAACGGCGGGCGCGGGTGGTCCGTTGCCGCACGGCGACCAGATCGCCGCTGCGTTTGGCCCGGGTCACGACATCGGCGGCGTGCGTGCGCACGTCGGCGGCGCCGCAGGCGACGCGACCAAGGCGATCGGCGCCGAGGCGTACGCGACCGGAGGTGACGTCGCCTTCCGTGGCGCGCCGGACCTGCACACGGCGG
>CALGHC010000856.1 GCA_937915965.1 uncultured Myxococcales bacterium | reverse complement strand
GCGCATGTCGATGCACCGGCGCTTCGCCGGCCTGCTCGCCGTCGCCATCGTCTCGTTCGCCCTTTTGCGGCTGGCCTATCCCCTCGACCCGGTGCGGATGTCCCTCGTGATGTACGTGTGGTGCGGCGGCGTCGGCCACCTCATCCTCATTCAGATGTGGAACGTGACCTCGGGTCTGCTGCCGGCGCGCCAGGGCAAACGGCTCTTCCCCGTCTTCGCCGCTGTGTCGACCCTCGGCGCGGCGGCCGGCGGTGGCCTGGTGAAGGCGATCGACTTCGACGCTCCTGAGAACCTGGTGTGGCTGGCGTTGATCATGCTGGCGCTGCCGCTCTTCAGGGTGCGCAACGTCATCCGCCATCTCGCCGGCGCCCTGCCCGAGACCGCACGGGAGGTGGAGACGGGCGTCTTCGGTCGCGACGCGACCAAGCGAGTCGCGCAGCGGGGCGAGTCCGAGGTTCGCAAGGGACTGCGCAACATCACCGAGTCACCCCTGCTGGTTCGCCTGGCCTCCTTCGTCTTCCTCTTGCAGGTCGCGTCGGTCCTGATCGACTACCAGTTCAACGGCGAAGTCAAAGCGCAGTTCCCCGACAGCGGCGAGCTCGCTGGCTTCCTGGGGGCCTACTACGGCATCGCCAACCTGGTCGCGTTCGCCGTCGCTCTCTTCGCCACCAGCCGCGTCGTGCGCACCGTCGGCATCGGTCTGGCGATCTCGGCTGCCGCGCTGGTCGTGGCCATCGGCAGCGCCCTGTATCTGCTCGCGCCGACGACCCTGTGGTTCAGCGGCTTCTGGGTCATCGCGGCGACCTCGTTCGCCGAGCGGATCACCAGCTTCGCGTTGTCGCGCAACGCCATGCAGATGCTGGTCACGCCGATCGACGCCCGTAAGAGCGAGCGCGCCAAGACGCTCATCGACGGGGTCGTCTACCGCTTCGCGACCATCGCCGTTTCGCTGGTGCTGCTCGTCGTCGTCCTTGAGCCCGATGACCTGATCCTGCTTTCGCCCTTCGCGTTGGCGTGCAGCGTCGTCGTCGTCGTCCTGGGGCTGCGCATTGGCCCGCACTACCGGCGCACCCTCTTCGAGGCATTGCGGGCGCGTCGTCTCGACACCAGCGGTGACCCCAAGTTGCGCGCCTGGGTCGCGCTCACCGCGATCGCCGAGGTCCGCCAGCGCCTCAGCGCCACTGACGCCAGCGAGATCCTCAAGTCGCTCGAGATCATCCGCGAGCTGCGTCTCGGCGTCGGCCTCGACGACATCATCCACGTGGTCGATCACAGCGATCCAGAGGTCGTCCGACGCGGCCTTGAGACCATGACCGAGCTCGGCCTGACGCTGCCCAAGGACCGCGTCCTCGCGCTGCTGCGCGTCGACGGTGTGCCCGTGGTGCTACGTGAAGTCCTGCGCATGTGCGACCGGCACCACGACCGTACCCTCATCGGTATCGTTCGGCCCTTCGCCCAACATCCCGACCCGGCCGTCGCGTCGCTGGCGGTGATCTGGCTCAAGCGGGTGGCCGGCTACAAAGATACGATGGACATCCACATCGACCTGCTCGCGGACATCCGCAGCGACGAGGCTGGCAAACGGGCGCGCGCGCTGACGATGGCTGGCAAGACCGGGGCGCTCAACGCCGTGGGCGACCTGCCAGGCATGATCCACGACAAGTCGCTCCAAGTCCGCTTGAACGCGGTCGAGGCGATGGGGCAGGTGGGCCTGCCGGAATACATCGACCCCCTGATCGAGGCGCTGGGCAAGGGCGATCTGGCCGACCGGGCGATGGAGGCCTTGCATCGTTTCGGGCCGCGCCTGGTCGGTGAGACCGATCTGCGCATCGCCCACGGTCAGCTGGGCTTGTCGATCCTGGTGCGGCTGCTCGTCGTCATCGAGCGCATCGCAACGCCGGAGGCGCTGCGCCTCCTGATGGGCGCCGCTGACACTGGCGTCGTCGCCGTGCGCAACCAGGCCGTGCTCTCCATGTGGCGCACGGCCCGCGACCCCGACCAGGCCGTCCCGCCGCGCTCGTGGGTCCTGCAGCGACTGAGCGCCGAGATCACACTCCTGCAGCGCTATTCTGCGATCGGCGTGACGGTGCCTCCGGACACCGAGCGTCGCGCCTTGTTTCTCGACGAGGTCACGGCCCTGCGGGTGCAGACCGAGACGCGGACCTTCCGCCTGCTCGGGCTGCGCGGCGCGCGCGCGGCGATGTACCGCGCTTACCTCCACTACCGTTCGACCGTGCGGCGCACCCGGTCGAACGCGATCGAGCTGCTCGATCAACACATCACCGAGCCCGAGCTGCGCCCCTTCGTCAGCCTCGTCGAGCACGCCGAGCATCCCGCTGAGGCCATGGCCGTCGGCGAGGGAGGCCGGCCACTGGACGTTGCCACGAAGGAGGTGGCAGAGTTGCTGCGAGAGGGCGAGTCGTGGCTCGCGCGCGTCTGGGTTTGGACGTGCGCGGCGCCTCAGGTCGCCGCGCGAGGAGCGGAAGTGGTACCGAAGGACCCGATGGACATGGTCTTCTTGCTCAAGAGCGTGCCGCTCTTCGAGGGCCTGTCCGGCGAGCAGCTGCTGCCAGTCGCCGACATCGTCGAAGAGGTCCGCTACGAGCGCGGCGACATCGTCTTCGAGGAGCGTCAGGTTGGCCACCACCTCTATCTCATCGTCGAGGGCCGCGTGGAGGTCGTCCACAAGGGCGAACACATCGCCACCCTGGGCCACAAGGAGTGCTTTGGCGAGATGGCTCTGCTCGATCAGGCCACCCGGAGCGCATCGATCCGCTGCCTCGAGGACTGCACCTTCCTCGCGGTCGCTCGGGATGACTTCAACGACCTGCTCGATCTGCACCCGGCGCTGGCGAAGGGAGTCATCCGCGTGCTGACGCGCCGGCTGCGCGCCAAAACCGAAGCCGTCGCCCACGAGGTCCACGAGGCCACAGCGGGTCGCGCCACCGCGCAGAGCACGAACTTCTAGCCGTCCGGCCGCTATCGCGCTCTCGCGTTCGTTGGCCGCCAGCGGCGCGTCGCGATGCCGACGAGGGTCAGCGCGAGCACGAAGAGCGAGCTGTGCGACGGCCTCGCGCCGCGTGCAGGAGATGCCGCGCAGCAGTCCTCCGCCTTGGCCGACGTACCGGCGTCTGGCGTCGCGCCTCCGCCACCTCCGTCTCCACCGGCGATGGCCTCGGGCTCGCCGACCGTCGCGTCGGTCTGCCCGGCCACATCGTCATCGGATGGCTGCACGTCGTCGTCGGTCGCGCCGGCGTCGTCCTCGGGACCTTCGACCGGGGCCGTTGGCTCGAAACAGGCATCGTCGACGACCACGTCGTGTGGCCCGCAGACCGTGATCAGGGTCGCCGCCAGCGCCGTGTGGCCGGCGGTGTCGGTGACCAGCAGGGTCGCGATGTACGGGCCGGGCGGCAGCGGACCGCCCTCGACATCGACCGCGGCCCAATCCTCGTCCAGCTGCCACTCCCGCAGGGCCAGGGGGCGGGTCTTTGACCACACCTCGCTGCCGTTCGGTGGGCCCACTGCGATCCGATAGCTGGCGAGCTGGGTCGCGTCCTGCAGCGCCGCCGTCAGCTTCGTAAACGGCTTGGTATGGAGCAGCGCGGCCGGGGTCGCCGTGAACGCGCTCACGCTTGGAGGTGACACGTCGACTATCTGCAGCCCATCCGAGGTAGCTGGCTGCGAGAACGTCGACGCTGTGTTCTTGCCCGCGTAACCGAGTACGGTCGTGAAGTAGGTCATCCCGGGTTGCAGCGCGAGCCCCGTCACGGTGTGGGCGCTATCGGCGCCCACCTTCGTCAGCGGCACGGTCTGGTTGCCCGCAGCGTCCGTGACCCGCAGCGCGTAGCCGGTGGCCTTGGCCAGCGGCGCCCAGTTGACGTGCAGCCGGTCCGTCTCCTCTTGGGCATCGATGTCGGCGTCATCGCCCAGGGCGGGGCCGGCGCCGTTGTTTTCCCTGACCCAGCCAAGCACGCCGAGATTGCCCTGGTCTGTGGCGGTGAGGTGGCCGTCCGGCGTGGCCTGCACCAGCTCGACGTCGCCGTCCAGGTCGATGTCTGCCACGATCGGCGGACCCGGCAACTCGCCCCAATCGAGCGCCCAGTCGACGTCTCCGTTTTCGGCGTTGACCGCGTAGGTACGACCGTCGCTGCTGCGGAAGATCAACTCTGCGTGACCCGCCCCCGTCAGATCTGCCACCGCGACGACATCCGCCGACACCGCCGCGGCTGGTGCTCCGCCCACATCCCAGGCGGAGCCGCCGACGTAGTCCCGCTCCCAGGCCAGCTTGCCGTCCGCGGCCGACCACAGCTGGACCGTGGGCTGCGCCTTGACCGGCGTCGCAGCGTGCACGCTGGGCCCCGCCAGGACCAGCGCCGCCACCGTGTTCGCGTAGGCGTTGGAGAGGTACTCCCACAAAGGCTGATGATCGGGCAGCCACTCGGCCGCCAGGGCCGTGGCTCCGCCAAAGAGGACCGAGTCCAAGCCGGGCGCACCGCCGAGGTCGACCAGCATGGGGAAGCCGTAGCGCGGCTGCGGGCGGTCGGTCTCGACGAGGATGGCGCCGTCGGTGAGGCGGCAGCGGAAGCGCTTGATGTAGAACGACATCTCCAGCGCAGGGACCGCCGCCTGGTCATCGATCGAAGCGGGTCCGACGCCGATCTTCGCGCAGGCAGCGAGTGGGGCCCAAAGCGCTTTGCCGGTCTTGCCGTCGATGCCAGCGATGTAGGTCGCCTCAGCTGTGACCGAGGCGTGCGGTTCGAAGTTGGCGATCACGTCGTCGGCGCCATCCCCGTTGATGTCGAACGCGTGCATCCAGCGGCGAATCACGCTTGGAAACCCGTAGATAGCGCCTGGGTGTTCGTAGGACCACAGCTTCTCGCCGTTCGCCTTGATGGCGGTGATCGTCGCCGTACCGCCGCTGGGATGGTGGCCCATGACGACGTCGCGCTTGCCGTCGCCGTCGACGTCGGCGAGCAGCACGCGGGCCGTTGGGCCGTCGACGGGCCACTGAGACAGCACAGCTGGCGCATCGAGCGGGCTGCCCTGGCTTGGGTCGAGGACCTGGACGCGGCCGGGCGCTCCCAGCGCGATGATCATCTTCGTGTCGTCCTTGGACAGCTTGCCGACGCTCATCGAGATGGCGACGGCCGAAGCGAACACCAGGTCGGCCCCGCCGTCCGCGTCTGCGTCGTTCTCGGTCGCCAATGCGGCGCCCAGGACCAGCGCTTGGCCGTCTGGCAGCGTGACGAGGGCCTTGGGGTCGCCCGTTCCGGCCAATCTCGCTACGATCGATGGTTCGACGTCGAAGGCGCGCTTTGCGCTGGTCGAGAAGCCGTTGTCCGGCTTCAGACGCACGATCGACAGCTCGTCGATGCCTTGGGGGGCTTCGGCGTCGCGCAGGACATACAGGTCTGCCCCGGTCGTCGAGCCGCCCGTGACGGGCAGGGCCGTCGCCGGCCCGATCTCGGCGCCGTTCGGCGCGGGCGAGGTCGCGACCCGGGCGATCGTCGTGCTGCCGTCGCCGATGTCTGCGAGCACGGCGAAGCCGTCCTTGCGCGTCCACGACAGCAGCGCCCGGTGGCTGTCCACTCGCGACAGCGCCGCCGCTGTCCGCTCTGCGATCAATCGCACGGGCCCGCCCTCGCCGATGCGCAGGACCTGCTCAAGACGAAGCCCCGCGTTCGTCGGCGACGGCAGGTCCTTGGGTAGCAGCGTCGACAGCACCTCGCCCGAGACAAGGTCGCGCGCCTGAAGGCGCCAGGAATTGTCCGTCAGGACCGATTCGACCACCTCATCCTTTCCGTCGTTGTCGAGGTCGCCGATGGCCTCCGCCATGGTCACATACTGATCAGCCTCAATGCTGGCGACCGCGAACGTCCAGGCGATCTCCAGCTTGCCCGCCTCGAGCTTGAGTCGGCGCATCCCGCGGAAGTTGCCAAGCTGACCCGGGTCGTTGTGATTGGCCCAGCAGATGAACGCCGGCGGCCCCGCTGCGGCCGGGACAGCCGCGCCAAGGTGGCAGCTGGGCATCTCGGCGATGTCGACGGCACCGA
>CALGHC010000855.1 GCA_937915965.1 uncultured Myxococcales bacterium | reverse complement strand
CAGATCGTCGATTGGCAGATCGCCGAGCCGGCCCAGGCGTAGGCCGGCGGGCACGTCGGCCATCCAGGTCGCTGGCAGGCTGGCGATCAGCTCGACACCGCCGCTCTGACCATCGGGCATCGCGTGACTGTCCGGAGCGAGCACCACTTCGCCGGCAAAGATCACGTCCTCGGCGTTGAGATACTCGCCGACGGCGTCGGCGGCG
This sequence comes from uncultured Myxococcales bacterium, assembly GCA_937915965.1. Classification (GTDB taxonomy): domain Bacteria; phylum Myxococcota_A; class UBA9042; order UBA9042; family UBA9042; genus CALGHC01. The sequence goes on along the minus strand of CALGHC010000855.1, from coordinate 5,847 downwards.
CGGCCCATGCGCACGATCGGGTTGAAGCCGAAACGCTGATCGGCCTTTCCGGCCGCGATAGATTGGAGAAACCAGGCAGCCACCCCCTCGTGCAGCTCGGCCAGACAGCTTTCGACGCGATCGACGACCAGGTAGCCGGCGGTCGACAGGTCGGCGGCCGTCACGTTGAAGCGCACATCGACCGGAGCCTCGTCGTCACGAGCGAGATCCAGCCAGGTATCGAGGATTCGATTGAAGGCCACGTCGCCAAGCTCGGTGCGGTGGAAGCGATCGACCGAGAGCGTCAAGGTGAAACGGGCCGGCAGGTGGCCAAAGCGGCGCTTGAGCCAGTCGCGGTGGCGCCCTCGGTCGGCCGGCAGCGCCACCCCGCTGGTGTAGATCTCGATTGAGTCGTGACCTGCAGCGAGGCGTTCGAGGATCGCGCCGATCTCCGGATGGGTGAGGGGCTCGCCGCCCAGGAGCGTCGCGCGCGGCACTCCGGCGAACGCCCTCTCGATCCGGTCGATGGCGGCGAGCCCGAGACGGCGGCCGCGCTCAAAGGTGTCAGCAGCAAAGCAGAAGCTGCACGCGAGCGGGCAGTCCTTGGTGAGATCGAAAACGATCTCAGGCAATTCCGGCCTGGGTCGGCCGCGGTAGAAGCGCGCTCGCTCGTAAAATGACGTCCAGTAGAGCGGTTCGACCGCCGCCACGGTGTCGAGCAACGCGGCCCCGGCTGTGCGCGGCCTCGCCGGGCCCGCGCCTGGCTCGTCGCCGCGGGGCTGGTGCGCTCGCCGCCCGGTAGCCGCCTCAGTCACCCTCGCTCCCGTTGGGACCGCCGCTCGCCATGTCGCGGGCTTCGCCGGCGACGATCGCGTCGAGGCCAGGGTCCCTGCCGTCAAGGAGGTGGTCGACGGTGCACCACTGACACTCCGCAATGCGTCCAGCGCGGGCCCGAAACGACTTGGCTCGGGGCGACGTGAGGATCTCTTGGAGCGTCTGCTCGCGCAGATTCCCTACAACTGGGTGGTCGACGAACTGCATCAACGGCTGGTTGCACAGGCGCACGTCGCCGCCGCTCTGGATGCTGACCAGGTGGTCGACGAGCCGGCACGGAGCGTCGGTCTCGAAGATCCGGCTATACACGCCACGGCCAACCCGCGCGATGACCTCGGCGCGGTCCGCCTCTTCGCGGTCGATCGACGGGCGCACGCCCAGATGCACGCCGCGCGCTTCGGCGATCTCCCTGCAGCGCGGCAGGATGACGTCGACAAGTCGCGCCACCTCGGCCTCGTCCAGGGCCGGCGTCTCGTTGCCGAGCTCGGCAAGAGGCTGGCAGAAGAAGAACGTCGCGCCGCCCAACCCGAGGTCAGCGGCGAGCTCGATGACGTCGGGCAGGCCCTCGAGATTGTCCCGGGTGATCACCGTGTTGAAGCCAAGATTGGGGGCGCCGTTGCCGTGCAGCGTGCGCGCCGCGTGCAGCGCGGAGGCGTGCATCCCCTCGCGGTTCTTGAGGTCGTCGTGGATCGCCGGATCAGCGGAGTCGACCGAGATCGACAGATCGTGGATGCCAGCCACGGCCAGTTTGGCCAGGTCATCGTCGCTCAGGCCGACACCGGTCGTCGTGACGTAGGGTCGCAAGCCGGCGTCGCGGGTAGCGGCGATCAGGGTCATCAGGTCGGCGCGTAGGGTGACCTCGCCGCCAAAGAGCTCCAAGTCTTCGGCGCCGCGCACGCTGGCCTCTTCGATCGCGGCGACCACTTCTTCGATCAGCATGCCGCCGCGCAGGCGCAGGGGCAGGTTGCAATAGCGGCAGACCGTGACGCACTTGCGGTTGGCGAGGATGAGGATGTGGCGGGCGAGCGGTGGTTCGGCAGCTCCGGCGACACGCGGTTCCGCCTGCAACCACCAAGGGTTGGCGCCGTCTCGGCCGGGAAGCAGGGCGTCGCCCAGCCGCAACACGGTACTGCGCAGCGAGCGGGCGACGCGGCTGGGGTCGATCGCCGCGATTCCCCAGGGAGAACAGGTCGGCGGCGGCTCTTCGTCCTCGATCAGCAAAGCGGCGGGACGCCGTCCGACCAGCAGGAGGTCGGCGTCGCTGCCCTGGCGCCGCAATGCGCGGGCGAGATCGACCCGGCCGGCGTGATCTGCCAGCGTCGCGGCTTCGACCACGAGCGTTGGCGCGCGGCCGTTCGGCCGTTCGGCCGTGGCGGCCGGTTCGGCGTCCCCCGCGGTGGGTCCCGTGGCTCTGGCCGGCCGGGTCTTGGCCAGGGCGTCGATTGTCTCTCGGAAGCGCTCGGATCCGAGCAGCTCGGCCGCAGCGCCGCCCTCGTCCTCGCGCGCGCCGATGCGCCCCGCAAGGGCATCCAGGCCCGCGGCGCCCGGATGGTCGTCGCCAGTGAAACAACCCGCGCAATCGTGCCGAACCGGGCAATCGCGGCAGCGCTCGACCAGCGCCAGCGCGTGCCACTCGCCGTCCCGCCAGTGGAGCGCCTTGCCGCTGACGTTCTTGTCGACGTGCACCCCTCCGCCGTCGGCGATCGGCACGCTGGCCCGCCAGATCCGCGCGTCGCCGTCGGCCCCGACGAGGACGAGGCCATCGCGGCCCAGGCGCCTCGGCAGCACCTCGCTGCGGCGGCTACACTGTGCGGGGTCGAAGCCCAGCAGCGGCTCACCGGCTGCGAAACGGATGTCGCCCGGCAGCGACTCGGCGCTGGCAACCGCGACTCCGCTCTTCGGCCGTTTCTTGTCGGCGCGCATCGCCGCGATCAACGAGCGCGCCACGGTCGGTCGCTCGATGGCGGCAGCGAGTCGCTCCAGCTCGGTCGCCATCGCTGTGCTGAGGTGGCCGTCCGGGCCGTCGTCGAGGTGGCTGAGGTTGAAGTGGCGCGTGCGCACAAAGGCGGGTGCGTCGTCGTCACGCAGGCTCAGCGCGATGGCGACCCCTCCATCGGCCCCGTCACCAACATCGAGGCGCACTTCGCCTTCGCGGCGCGCGCCCTTGATCGGTCTGCCATCGCTGAAATCTGAACGCAACCGCGCGATCACGTCCGCCGAAAGCGGCACGAGCGCCGCTCGCTTGGGTCCGTTCAGCCCGTATCCGGCATCGCCGGCATCGCGCGAGGGCCCGCCGCCATCTCGCTGTGGTGCGCGCGGTTCGCTCTTCACTTTGCGCCGGCCGCTTTCAGTGTGGAGATGACGTAGCCGCGGTTCTTCGCCTCCGCGAGGCGCATCGCCGTCTGCCCGTCGCCGGTCCTCAGGTCGGGCGCGATGCCCGCGGAGATCAGGTCCTGGCAGATGCTGGCGTGTCCCGCTGCCGCCGCAAAGTGCAGCGCGTTCCAGCCCGCCGTGTTCGAGCGATCGACGCGGGCTCCGTGCGAGATCAGCAGCAGCACGACCTTGCGCTCGCCGCCCTCGGCTGCGGCCATCAGCGGGGTCGAGCCGTCGCTTGAGCGCACGTCAGACTCCAGCCCCTGCTCCAGCAAGAGCCGGGCGGCACGGAAGTGACCGTTGCGCGCAGCGCGGAAGAGCGCGGTCTCGCCACCGCCCGTGCGGGCCGCGAGGTTTGCGCCGGCCGCGCCAAGCACCTCGATGATGCCGACGTCGTCCTTCTCGGCCGCGATGTGGACTGGTGCCAGACCGTCGTCGGTGGCAATGCCCGCCCCCGCCTTGTGCTCAATGAGCAGGGAGACGATCCGCTTGCGACGCTTTTGGACGGCAACCAGCAGAGCTGTCTCCCCACCCAAAGCGCGCGCGTCCACGGGGGCACCGGCTTTCAGCAACGCATCGACCGTGCCTGCGTGGCCGCGACTCGCGGCGAAGTGCAGCGGAGTGAAGCCAAGCTTGTTGACCGTGTCGAGCCCCGCGCCTTTCTCAAGCAAGGGAGCGATCGCTGCTTCAAGTCCCCAATCTGCTGCGCGCTGTAGCGCTGTCGTATCGCTGATGTCGCGGCCATCTACGTCGTTGCTTCGACTCAGGAGCAAGCGGAGCAGCTCAGCGCCCTCGCCATCGTGCTCTTGCATGTACGACAAGGCGACGTCCACCGGAGCGCGCTGCCTGGCATCGCGCAGGTTGGCATCTGCGCCGGCGTCGAGCAGGGCGCGAGCCGTGTCGATCATTCCCGCGAGGGAAGCAGCATGCAGTGGACTCGCGCCGTCCTTGTCAACGACGTGCGGCGTTGCCCCAGCAGCAATCAGGACCTTGACCGCCTCGGCGCTTCCGCTGGTCGCAGCGTCGAACAGGGCCGCCCGGCCGACGTGGTCACGCAGATCGATCGAGACCTTCCGCCCCAACAACAAGGTGAGAACCGCGGCGTGGCCACCTGCCGCGGCCTCGTGCAGAGGGGTGCGGCGTTGCTTGTCGATCGCGACACCGAGCGCGCGCTTGCGCAGCAGAAGCGCGACTACATCGGCGCGACCGGCGGACGCGGCCAGGTGCAGCGCCGTTCGTCCGTCGCCGTTGCGCGCGTCGATCTTGGCGCCCCGGCCGATCAGTAGATTGACGGCTCGCGTTTGACCCGCCTCAGCTGCGGCGTGCAGCGCGGCAGCGCCGAGGGCTCTTCGTTCCGACGTGCTGCTGCCGGCCTTGAGGGCGTCGCGCAAGGCGTCGAGGTCGCCGCTGGCGGCCGCCGCGACCGCAGCGTCTCTGGCGCCGCCTCCGGCTGCCCAAACTGCTCCCGCGGAGGCAGTGACGACCAGCGCTGCGGCAGCTGACAGCCACCACCTGGCTCCGCGGGCGGCCGACTCAAGTCGATCGATTCGCCGCCTGGTGGCCGTCAGGCGGGTCCCCGGGCAGACAGCGCCCTGGGTCTGTGCGTATTGTCGTCGAGTCATGTCGGTTCTTCCCTGCGATTGGTCCGGTGGCCATTCCGGTGGCCCGCCGTCTGTTCAACGAGCGAGCGACCCGGCGCATTCTACGCAACTCTGCCTCGGATGCGTAGGCGATGGCTACATGTTGCCCGGGGATACGGCGCCTTCGGCGTCGCAGCCTGCGCCCACGGATGTATGCAGCCGCCGCCAAGCGGCGCGGGCGCGCCTCGTCAGCGCCGCTGAACCACTCGATTGCGGCCCTGCTTCTTTGCCTTGTAGAGCGCCTTGTCGGCCGCGGCCACCACCGCGCTCGGTGACTCACCGCGCTGTCGCCGCGCTGCGCCGAAGCTTGCGGTCACCTGGACCCCGTCGCGACCGCCGCCGTCGCCGCGCCCCTGCTTGCGTCGCGGGCCTGCGTCCGCACGCACCATGAACGGCCGGTCGGCGAGCGCGCCGCGTAGCGTCTCAAGGGCTTGGTCGATCTTTTCCTCGGCGTGCCTGCGAAAGACGATCGCGAACTCCTCGCCGCCGTAGCGGTAGGCGCGTCCGCCCGCGCCAACGCGCCCCAGCCGGCTGGCGACGAGCCGCAATACCTGGTCGCCGGCATCGTGCCCGTAGCTGTCATTGAATCGCTTGAAGTGATCCACATCGACCATTGCGACGCTGTGGCCGCGGCCGAGGGTCGCGATGCGTTCGTCGAATGCGCGACGTCCAGGCAGGCCGGTCAAGGCGTCGCGCCAGGCCAACTCCGTCGAGGCTTGAACCGTCGCGACCACCAAGGCGAGCGCCGCCCCGAGAGGGGCCGTATGCAGGTCACCCAGTGGCTCCAGACCCACGCGCCCGAACGGACCCAGCTGGCCGAGCCCGAGCGCGACCAGCGCAGCGGCGGCGCCCCCGGCGATCGGATCGCGGCGCCACAGCGCGGTCAGCAAGGCGAGCGCGATCGCGCCACCATGCAAGACCACTCGCCACATCGGCGCGTCCTGGTCGGCGAGCCACGCCGCCGTGGGCGGCCCGGCGTCGGCGCTGTCGCCAATTCCGACCGGCGCGCCGGCGGCGGCGG
>CALGHC010000854.1 GCA_937915965.1 uncultured Myxococcales bacterium | reverse complement strand
GCCAGTCGACGCAGCGGCCGCGCCGGTCGACGCAGCGGCCGTGCCGCCGCCGGCCTTGGTCGCACCGCCGCCGCCGTTGGTCGCCTCGTCGACTTCATCTTCGTAGACCCTGACGACGCGGCCCATGTCTTTGTACTCGCGCTCCGCGGCGCGCTGCAGCAGCTCGTACGCCAGCGGTTCGCCACGCCCGGCGGCCCACACGGCCGCGCGGATCACCGCGTTCTGGATCTGGCCGCCCGTCAGTTCGTAGTCCTCGGCGAGGAAGCGGAACTGGATTCCTGGTTTGCGCGGGGCCTGGGGCGGAATCATGACCTGCCACAGCGACTCGCGCTCGTCGGCGTCGGGCGGCGGGAAGGCCGGCTTGAAGCGGATGCGTCGCATGAACGCTTGATCGATGCTCTCGGCGTTGTTGGTGGTCAAGATGACGAGGCCCTCATAGTCCTCAAGGCGCTGCAGCAGGTAGTTGACCTCAAGGTTGGCATATCGGTCGACCGAACTCTGCACGTCGGTGCGCCGCGCGAAGAGCGAGTCGGCCTCGTCGAACAACAACGCGATGCCCGCGTCTTGGCTCGCGTCGAAGAGCTTCGAAAGGCGTTCCTCCGTTTCGCCGATGTACTTTGACACGATGCTGGCGAGGTCGACGCGGAACAACTCGAGGCCCAGGTCCCGAGCGACCAGGCCAGCACACAAGGTCTTGCCAGTCCCCGAAGGGCCCGAGAATAGCGCTGTCAGGGCGCGCCCGTAGCCCATGGAGCGGCCGTAGCCCTGCTCGTCCAGTACGAAGGCGGCGTGACGACCAAAGGCGACCATCTCGTCGAGGACCTCGCGCGTGTCGTCGGGCAGGACGGTGGTCTCCCATCGACCGCGCACGTTGACGCGGGTGGCAAGCCCGGCGAGGCGCGATGACGCGACCTGTCGGCACGAACGCTCGATCTCGGGGATCAGAACACGCGGCTTTACGGGGTCCCGCTGGCGTGCGGTGGCGGTGGCCAGATTGACGGCGAGATCGATCTCATCGATGCCGAACTTGTAGACCGAAATCGAGGGGACGATGGTCTCGCGCTCGCCCTTGTCCATGCGGTCGTCGAGGCGCTCGTTCCACAGCGCGCGCCGGTCGTCGAGATCGGGCACCGATGTCGGTAGCTCGTGGCAGCCCAGCTCGCGCAGCAGGGTCAAATGGGCCTGCGGGCTGAGCGTCGCCGAATCCTGATAGCGCCCCTGGCGGGCGTGGAAGAACATGGTTGTGGTTTCACCCCGCAACAACCGCACGATCGCATGGAGGCGCTCATCGCCCCGGTCGCCCTCGTCAATGGATTCGGTGCTCTCAAAGAACAGTCCGGCGCGCGCCAGGCGGGCTCGACCAAGCACATAGCCCAAGCGGGCTACTCCGCTGGTCCCGCTCGCCCCGTCGCCGAGCAGCTCGTCGAGGCGCACCTCAAGCAGGCTTTCGCCAAAGAGCTGCAGCGACTCGCGCGCCATGCGCAGGGCTCCACCGCGGGCGGGCCCGGTCACGAGGAAGCGACGCCGTCCGCGAAAGCCCCGCCGCAAGGCGTCGCGAACTACGTCCGTCACCGGCGTCGCGGCGATCTCCTGACCCTCGGCGTCGGTCGGCACCTCGTGCCACAGCACCCCCGGCAGGCCGGCGAGGGACACCGGTGTGCCGAGAAGGTAGCCGGCCACGAAACGGGCGGCGCGAAACCGATGGGTCGTCAGGGCGTCATCGATGGCAAAAGCGACGAGGCCATACCGGCAGAGCGTGGCCGTTGGTTCAAGCACGGCCAGCACGCTGGCAGCGTCGATCGCGAACGGGTCGACGCCGTGAACGAGCAGGTCCTCGGGCCAGTTGCTTCGCCCCGTGTCGCGCCAAAGCGCTCGATACAACCAGAGGAATTCGGGCACGATCTCCGGCGCGACCAGCAGCCAGAGCACGTCGCACTCGAGGTCGCTCAAGCCGAAAATAACGCGCAGCTCGTCGAAGCGTTGCCCGCCCGCGGTGGTCGGAACGATGTTCTCGTAGCGACCTGCGACGCGGCGCTCCATGCGCGACACGAACGCCATGCGTTCGGGCTCCAGGGCCTCGCCCCGCAGGCAGCGCATGCAAGTGGAGTCCAGGGTCTGCATCGTGCCGGTGGGCAGCGCTTGCTTGCTGGCCTCTTCCGCGGGCCGCTCCCAGGGGCGCAGCACCACGAGGTAGCGCTGCAGCATGGCGCGCACGCGATCGAGGTAGGGCTGGAAGTCGACCGCGGCGCCGTGCAGCCAAGGCTGGCGGTCATTCCCCGTTGCGGTGGTGTCGCCGTCCTCTTGATCGGCGCGTATGAGTCGTCGCAGCAGCTCGACCTGAACAGCGCTCAGGTCGTCGGTCGTCGTGTCCGGGTCGATGCGGGCTTCGTCGACGAGGGCCTTTGCCCGCGCCCGGCTCACCCCGGGAAGGTACGTCAACGCCGTCTCGATCGGGCGTCTGGGCGGTAGTCCTGTAAGTCCGGAACGTGCCATGGCAGCAAGGGTGGCGGGCGTGGGTAGAAAATGCAACGGCGCCGGCGCTGTCTGCCGATGACGAGGAATCAGCGATGCAGCGGGCGGGGCATGGGGCGCAGGATGCCGCTCTGGGGCCGCCGTGACGGTGGCCAGACGTCCTCGAGGAAGAGGATCTGCTCCCGAGCCGGGCCCACGCTCACACCCACGACAGCGACCTCCAGGGCGCGAGCGACATAGCGGATGTAGTCACGGGCTCGCGCCGGCAGCTCGTGGAATGCCCGCTCGTCGCCCAGCGGCTCGTGCCATCCAGGCAGCTCAGCCCACACCGGCTCGACGCGCGCGAGGTCATCGGCGAGGTGCGGAAAGTCGGTCACCTCCTCGCCGTCGACACGGTAGGCCGTGCACACGCGTACGCTGTCGAGGCCAGAGAACACGTCGAGTTTGGTCAGGAAGATGCCGTCGATTCCGTTGATCGCCACTGCGTAGCGCAGAGCCGGCAGATCGAGCCAGCCGCAGCGCCGCGGCCGACCCGTCGTGGCACCGTACTCTCGGCCGACCTCGCGCAGGTGGTCACCGGTCGATTCGACCAACTCCGTGGGCATGGGGCCGCCGCCAACCCTGGTTGTGTAGGCTTTGGCCACACCAACAACGCGGTCGATCGCGGTCGGGCCGATGCCCGTGCCTGTGCAAGCGGCCCCGGCGGTCGTGTGCGAGGAGGTCACATAGGGGTACGAGCCGTGTTTGACGTCGAGCATCGTGCCCTGGGCTCCTTCAAACAGCACCCTGCCACCGGCGGCGAGGGCCTGGCGCACGCGCGCTCCGACCTGGTCCACGTAGGGGCGGATCCGCTCGCCCAGAACGGCGAGGGAGTCCGCCAGCGCGTCCCAATCGGGTATTTCGCCGCCGAGTGCCGCGAGCAGTGGCTCCTTCTCGCGGGCGACGACGACCAGCCGCGCGGCTAGCCGGTCGCGATCGCAGAGGTCGGCGACGGTCACCGAGACGCGGCCATGCGTATCCTCGTAGGCAGGACCGACGCCCCGCAGCGTTGTCCCCAGGCGGGTATCGCCGCGGGCCTCTTCGCGAAGCCTGTCGATCTCCCGGTGCAACGGCAGGATGATGGTCGCGCCGCGCGAGATTCGCAGCCGCTCGCAGGACACGGGCGTGCCGCTCGCCGCGAGCGCGTCGATCTCCTCGAAGAGCACGAATGGATCGAGGACGACGCCGGAGGCGATCGCGCAGACGGTGTTGCCGTGCAGGATCCCGCTGGGGATCATGTGCAGGATTCGTTGCTCGCCGTTGACGACGATGGTGTGACCGGCGTTGTTGCCGCCCTGGAAGCGCACCACCTGGTCTGCCTCCGCGGCCAGTACGTCGGTGATCTTGCCCTTGCCTTCATCGCCCCACTGAGCACCAACCAGTACGATCGCAGGCATCTATTCCCCCCCAATGGCAGTGGTGCGGACCGCGCCGCTTCGATTCGTCCGTGACCCGAAGAGTCCGGATTCCAAAGGCCGGCCCCGCCAGCGGTCGATCGCGCTGGCCTTCACAATCCGGCGAAAGAGGCCGCGGCGGCCGCCACCCCCGTGTCGGCCGGCACGGTCGCGCCGAGGCGCCGAAGCTCGATTTCCAGAGCGGCGACGACTGACAGGACATCGGCCTCGTGACAGTCACCCAGATGACCTACGCGCAGCAGTCTTCCCGCGAGGTGATCCTGGCCGCCCGCCACCACGATCGCGTGTCGATCCAGCAGACCGGACCGCAACGCCCCCGCGTCGACCCCAGGCGGCGGCACGCAACCGGTGACGGCTGCCGATGGCGCGCTCGACAGCAGAGTCATGCCCAGCGCGACCACACCCGCGCGGGTCGCCGCGGCGAGGCGCGCGTGGCGCCGCCACAGTGGCTCCATGCCCTCGTCAAGCATCATCTCCAGGGCTTCTTCGAGCGCGATCACCAGCGCCGAGGCCGGCGTGAACGCGGTTGCCCGGTGGGCGAGGCCCCGTCGCTCTGCGCGCAGATCGAAGTAGAACTTCGGAAGATCGCTCGCGTCGCAGGCCCGCCAAGCCCTCTCGGAGAGGCTGACGAAGGCGAGGCCCGGAGGCAGCATGAACGCCTTCTGGCTGCCGGATATCAGGACGTCGATCCCCCAACCGTCCATCTCCATTGGCGCCACGCCCACTGCCGTGATGCCGTCCACCACGCACAGAACGTCGCCCGCGCCCTGGCCATCGAGCTCGCGGCACGCGGCGGCGACGGCTTCGATGGGATGGGCCGTGGCGGTCGAGGTCTCGCAGGCCTGCACGAAGACAGCGCGGGCCTCCGGGTGGGCGGCAAGCGTCGCGCGTACCGCACCTGCGGTCACAGGTTCGCCCCACGGCACGCTGATCTCAATGCCGCGACATCCCCACGCGGCGAGGATCTGGCCCCAGCGTTCGCCAAATTTTCCGCCGTTGACGTAGACCGCCGCGTCGCCGCGCGACAGCAGGTTGCAGACGGCAGCCTCCATGGCACCCGTGCCGCTCGACGTGAGGAGGAGCACCTCGCCGGTCGTGCGGAAGACCTGCTGCAGTTTGGTTTCGACGCGACCGAGGCACGCCTTGAAATCCGCGCCGCGGTGATGCACGGCTGGTCGCGCCAAGGCCGCACGGACCCGATCGGGCAGTGGCGTAGGCCCTGGGGCCATCAACTTGAGGACTTGAGGCATGGTGGTATCTCGGCAGCAAGCGAGGGCGCCTGGTCAGCGGGTCTGGGAGCGCAGCTTCGATCAACTCAAGGCGCCTTGCAGCCGGCATTGTTGCGATTGTCGAGCAGAAGCGCGGGGTTGAAGCAATAGGCCAGGCTCATGCCCGTCTTTGCCTGGGCATCCCAGGCGGGCACCGCACCTTCGCCACCCAGCCGCGCCAGCAGGGCCCATGCCGGGTCGAGGAAGGGCGTGCCGCGCGGCATCTTGTAGAAGCTGACCCCCGTCACCGGCTTCCAGGCCCATGCCCAAGGCGGGCGGCCGTAGTCGGAGTCGGCCTCGAGGCCCCGCAACTTCGAGCCCATGACCGTACCGTCGCCACCGGGCCTGCCGTCGGGGGGCGCATACACGTAGGTTAGCGGCTCCTGGCAGATCGTCGCCTTGCCCGCCTCACCGCGGTGCACCAGCCACGAATCGGCAAGCGACTGCAGCGCATAGGTGACGACGGGCAGGGCCGCGTCGGGTGCCGCGCCTGCGCCGCTTGCCTCGCTGGCGACTGGGCCAGGGAGGTAGCGCAGCTGCTTGGTGTTCGCCAGCGCTCCGTTCCAGGTCTCGCACTGGTGGTAGATGCTCTCGCCGGCGTCGGACCAGAGGCAGCTTTGGTGGCTCGACGCGGCAAGGAACGCAGGATAGCGGCGCGGCTTGCACGGCGCGGGTGCCCCCTCGGTGTCGCAACCAAATGCGTCCTCTGCTGGCGGGAAGAGCGCCGCTTCATCGAGGACCCCGCGGATGTTCATCGATCCGGGCTTGGCGCCGTTGGCGACGATGCCGCTCTCCTTGGTCACCCACAGCCACATCTGTTCGTCGGAGCTGGCCTTGAACCAGGTCAACAGGGCCACCGGCCGCTCGACCGGGTAGCGCTCCACTACGACCGTCGCGCCGGCGGTATCATTGCGATGACCGGGCACCGAATCGTTGCCGACCCGGTTGGGCCAGTAGAAGACGTAGTGCAGGAAGGTGTGGCTCTGTGTCTCGGCGACGGTCCAAGCCACGCTGCCAAGCGCAGGCTTCTTGCTCAGATTGCTGACGTTGTCGTCTGGATCCCAGTTGCCGTCGTAGTCGATCGCGCGCAGATGATCCGCTTTGCCCGTGCCGGCGGTTCCCATTCGAATGTTCGGCGCGTAGCGGGCCGCGAGGCCCTCGTACCTCTGTGTGTCCTCGAAGCCCCGCGTGTAGAAATGGAAGGTGTAGGGTTGCGTCAGCGACCCCGACAGCTGCGCTTGCACGAGGATGGTGAACGTGACGTCGACCCGACTCGACGGCGGCGCCGGGCTCTTGGCTTCGAAGGTCACGGTCTCGCCAAGGACCTTGAAGACGCCGCTGATCGGTTTGTCGCCGTTGCTTCGCACCAGCACCGTCATGGGTTGGATGCTGATGGCTTTGACGTCCCGGTTGAAGGTCACGTCGAAGGTGAACTTGCGGTCGAGGCCGTGGGTGCCGGTGGGCGGTGTGTGCGAGACGACCGCGAACGGGGGCAGCCCGGTGTCGAGAGGCTGGCCGCCGTCGGTCACCTGGGTCCCGTCGATGGCGGTGTCGCCGCTGGCGCTGCTCGTGTCGCTGAGGGCGTCGGAGGCGAGCCCAGCGTCTTGGTCAACCGTCGCACCGTCGGCAGCTGTCCCGTCGGCTGTCGTGGCGTCGTTGCCGCTTACGTCACCGCCTACGATCTCGCCGTAGCTGGCGCCATCCGCAGCGGTCGGGCTGACGTCCAGCGGTGGATCGTCACACCCCGCCGTCGTCACGAGGCAACCCAACAGGGTGAGGGTGATCAGCGCTGGTGGGTTGCGCAGCGCGCGGAGGCGAGCACGGGAAGTTGAGCGCGTGTGCATCGTGAACTCCTGCTGCGAGACCGCGCCGGCCATCAGCTTGGCGCTTCGGATGATGCCTGCCACCCGGGCTCTCCCAGCGGTTCAGGCTGGCCGCCTCAAGGCGCGCTGCGAGCCACCTACCACGCTTGCAGGGCGACCCGGCTCGTGCGAGGGTCCGCCGCCGTTGCGCGGGTCGCCGCGGGTGGTTCATCCGGCGGTCACCCGCGGTTCCCGGCGGCCGCGATGGCACCTGCCGTGGCGATCGCCAGACCCGTCGGCCCGAGAATGCGAAGCGCCCCTCATCCCGTCAAGCGTGGCCCGACTGCCAGACTGCGGAATGGCTTCGAGTTGCTCGTCGCAGGGCGCCTGCTGCGCTCCAAGCGCAGCGCTCATCTTTCGGTTATCAGCGTCATGTCGATGGCCGGGATCGCCCTGGGCGTCGCCGCCCTGATCGTCGTACTCGCCGTCAATACGGGCTTTCAGGTCGCGTTCCAAGAGCGCATCCTCGCAGCATACCCGCACCTGGTGGTGATGCGACGCGGCGTCGACCTGTCGGACTACGCCGACGTCGCCGCGCGGCTCAGCGCACTGCCGGAGGTGCGCCAGGTCTCACCAGCGACCTACGACGACATGATGTTGTCGTCGGCGCAAGGGCGCGCCGGCGCGATCGTTCGAGGCGTGCCTGCCGCGACCATGGTCAGCCTGCCGCCGGGCGTCGTCGCCGAGGGGGCGATCGATCTGTTTGGCGAGCTACCGCGCTGGAAGGTCGACACAGATGACGGCGCAGTGAGACTTCGGGTCGAGCGGGGCGTCGCCGCGGCCCGGCATGTGCTCATCGTCCGCGACGACGCGTTGGGGGGCGCCGAGGTGCGCGCGGTGGCCGTCATTCCACCGCCACCCGGGCTGGCAGGATTGCGGGTCTTCGACGCTGACGGCTGTGGCAGTGACGCGGCCAAGCTACCCGGCTCCAAGCTGCCTGGTAGCCTGACCTTGCGTCACGCCAGTGGTGGCGAGGTCGTTCGCACCACAGGTCGGCGTCCGTGCCGCCTCGACGCAAGTTGGGAAACGCTCGCTGGTCGCCTCGCTCTGGGTTGGGATCACGGCGGCGAGGCGGTTGAGCATGTCATCGATCTCGACGCCGATCGGGCGACCCTCGCCGTGGTGTCTGGGCGCAGCCTTGTCACCGCTCCCGCCGTCGATGATGAGCTGTCGGCAGCCGCTGCCGCCGTCGCCATCGTTCACCTCGGCAACCGACCTCTGCACCTGACGTTGCCGGACGGACGTTCGCTGCAGGTCGCCCCGGGCGAGCGGACCGTCTGGTACGGATTTGCCGCCGACCTGCCGCCAATCGCGCTCGGCGAGGGCCTCGCCCGGCGCCTTGAGGTCCACGTGGGCGATGAGGTGCGTGCCGTCTCGCCCCTGCGCACGATGGACCGCGACCGCGACACCTCCGCTCCAGGCACCTCCGGCCGCTTTCGGGTCGCGACGATACTCAGCACAGGATTCTACGACCACGATCAGCGTCTCGCTCTCGTCGACTTCACCGCCGTGCAACGGTTCCTCGGCCGCGGCGATGTCGCCCGCTGGGTGGACGTTCGCGTCGAGGACCCGATCGTCGTCCGCTCTCGAACAGATGCGTTCCTTGCGGCCCTCGACCCGGTCGACATGGAGGATATTCTTCTTGATATCAACAATATGCGCGACAGGCTGCGACGAATTCAGGCCGAGCCGGTCCCGGGGCTTGAGCTGCGCTCCGCCGATAGCGCCGTCGCGATCGTCGACAACTGGGTGACCGGGCTGCGCGCGATGCGGCAGGGGCAGCGGCGTGCCACGTCGATCTATCGGGTCATCGACTGGGAGGAGATGAACCGTAACATCTTTGATGCCGCCCGGATGCAGAAGGTCGCGATGTCATTATTCCCGTTCATTATTGTGCTTGTGGCCGCGCTCAATGTGATCGGTACCCAAGCCGTTGTGGTCCACGAGCGCGCCCGTGACATCTCCATCCTGCGCGCCATGGGCGCCACCCGGCGCTCGGTCGGCTTCATCTTTCTCAGCCAGGGCCTCGCGGTCGGCCTGGTGGGTACCGCCGTGGGCCTCCTTGTTGGCGGCTTGACGTGCGCCCTCCTCATGGCGATCGGCTACCCTCTCGATCCCCATGTCTACTTGATCTCTGAGCTTCCGGTGCAGGTCGATGGCTCGACGTTTGCCCTCGCCGGCGGCTCCGCGGTAGCCCTCACCTTCGCAGCCTCATGGCTCAGCGCGCGCCGCGCTGCGCTGCGCTCTCCCGTCGATGGTCTGCGGCGGCTGGACTAGTGGACCGGCCGCCGTTCGCTTGAACGCCCCTTTGCCGAACGCTCGAATCGAACTCAGGAGAGCGGTGTGGCGTCCGGGCCCGCCCTGCGCTTGCCTTGGAGGCTGCTGCGGTTGTATCAAGTCGCCGCACGGGTAGCTGTTGCCCGGCGCGACAAGAGTCGGTGCACACAGCGGACGAGGGACAGCGTGGTCTCCACGGTAGGCGAACAACTGCGCAAACGCCGGCAGGAGCGTGGTCTCGGTATCGAGGCCGTGGTCCGTGCGACGCGTCTACCGCGCTCCGCGATCGAGGCACTTGAGGCGGACCGCTTCGAGGATATCGCCGCGGCCGTCTACGTGCGCGGCTTCCTGAGACTCTACGCCCGTCATCTGGAGCTCCCCGAAGGCCGCGTGCTCGAACTCTACGAAAGCCAGGTATCGGTTTTCGTCAGCCCGGAGGAGGCCCCGGTCGACGCGATGCCTCCGTGGTTGCGCGGACCAGCGCGCCCGAGCCGCGCCCTGTCCCCGGCGCAGATCTTCATCCTGGTCATCACTGCGGCGACACTCGTCATCTTCATGTTGTCGGCGCAGCGCAATCAGGGCGCGCCACAGGTCGCGGACGCGACAGGCGTGGCTGCGCCACAGACGCCAGCGACGGCGAACAGCGGTCCACCGGGCGGCGACGGCGGGGCGGCGACGGATGGCTCGACCCGCTGAGTCGGTGACCGGTCTGGTGGTGCGCCTCCAGCCGGTCAAGGATCACGACCTCATCGTCACACTGCTCTCGGCCGAGCGCGGCCGCCTGGACACCTGGGCACGCGCCGGCCGAAAGAGCACACGGCGATTCGGCGGCAGGCTGGGGCTGTTCGCGGACCTGCGCGCTGAGGTCCGCGTCGGTCGCGGTACCATGCCCGATCTCGTCAGCGCCGAGGTCAGCCACCAGTGGCTGGTCGACGGGGCGTCGTGGCCCGCCCTCGCCTTCGCCTCCTACGCTGCGGAGTTGGCGCTCGTGGCCGCTCAGCCAGACCATCCAGATGCCGACCTGATCGATTGGCTGCGGGCGTGCCTCGAACAGGCGCCCTCGGCGTCGGTTGATCTCGCCGGCGCGCGCCTCGCCGCGGAGATCGGCTTCCTGCACTTGCTTGGGAGCTTTCCCGATGTCCGCCGTTGCGGTTCGTGTGGCGGTTCGACCGCGGGCGGGGCTGTCTGGCTGATCGCTGACGAGGCCCCAACCTGCTCGAGTTGCGTCGTGGGCGGTGCCCGGCAACTCGACGCAGCGGCCCTGCTCGCCCTGTCCGAGCTCACCCGGGTCGAGATTGACATTCGTCTCGCTGCGGAGCTCGTCGGCGAGGCGCGGGCATTGGTAACGACGCGGGTCGGGAACTTGCTCGCGCAAGTCCTCCACGCACCGCTTCGCTCCGCCGCTTCTCTCGACCCGCTGACCCGCCTCGCCGGCGGGGCCCCAGAACCACGGTCGAATCGTTGAACTCTCGGTCGTGTCTGTGCTAGAAACCGCGCGCCCGCAGCGAGCCCCCTGAACAAGGGAGCCTGAGGCGGTCACGACGCACGCCCCGAGACGTCTGCGGCTGCATTCGCCGCCGCAGGCCTCACCACACTCCGTGTCGACGCGATCCGCACAGGGCGGTTCGGGCCGACCGCAGCGGGGCGGAGGATGGAACGGAGACCATGGAAAAGATCACAATCAGGGAAATGCTCGAAGCCGGTGCCCACTACGGCCACCAGACCCGCCGCTGGAACCCGAAGATGCGGCCCTTCATCTACGGTGCGCGCGACGGCGTCCACGTCATCAATCTTGGCAAGACCTCGCGCCTCTTGCGCGAAGCACAGAACTTCGTCTCTCGGGTCTCCTCGCGCGGCGACCAGATCCTCTTTGTCGCCACGAAACGGCAAGCGCGCGACATCGTGCGCGAAGAGGCCGATCGCTGCAAGATGCCGGTGGTTTCGCACCGTTGGCTTGGCGGCACGCTGACCAATTTCCGCACCATCCGCGCCTCGATCGAGCGAATGGAAGAACTGGAGGCCAAGCTCGCTCCCGACATGGCCGCCCGCCTCCCCAAGAAGGAGGTCGCGCGCATGACCAAGCTGCACGCCAAGCTGGTGCGCAACCTCGGCGGCCTGCGCCACATGATGAAGTTGCCGGGCGCGATGTTCGTGGTCGACCCGATGCAGGAGCGCATTGCGGTGGCCGAGGCGCGGCGCTTGAAGATCCCGGTGATCGCGCTTTGCGACACCAACGCCAACCCCGACCTCGTCGATTTCATCATTCCCGCCAACGACGACGCCATGAGGGCGATTCGGCTGTTCACAGGTGGAGTCGCTTCGGCTGCCGCTGCCGGTGTTCAGGCGAGCCAGACCGCGTTCGCGCGTGGTTTCGACGGCGCTGTTGTGGTCGATGAGGCCGCCGCCGCTGCTGTCGAGGTCATCCGCAAGCCGCGCCGCGAGGACGCCGAGGTCGCCGAGGTCGCCGAGGTCGCCGAGGTCGCCGAGGTCGTGGAGGTCGCCGCCGTCGCCGAGGTCGCCGAGGTCGTCGAGGTCGTCGAAGCGGCAGAGTAGGTCCATGCCGGCTACCGCCATCTGGCCGCTGCCGGCGGCGGAGCGGGCTCGTCCAACGCCTTGGGCGGAACCGCGCTGCGCCGCAACCCTGGAATCACAATCGAACTATGGTCCTGGCTCGGAATCGCCGGCGGGGCCTTCATCCACAGCGAGGAGACCACCATGGCGAACATCTCCGCCGCGGCCGTCAAGGCCCTGCGTGACCAGACCGGCGCCCCGATGGGGCAGTGCAAACAGGCGCTCGTAGAGAGCGACGGGATCGCAGACAAGGCCCTGGAATGGCTGCAGAAGAAGTCGGCCGCTACAGCCGAGAAGAAGTCTGGTCGGTCGGCCGTCGAAGGCCGGGTCGACGCGTATATCCACCATGACGGTCGCACCGGCGTCGTGATGGAGGTCAACTGCGAGACGGACTTCGCCGCGGGTACGGATGATTTCATCCAACTCGTCCGTGACCTCTGCATGCAGGTCGCCGCGATGTCGCCGAAGTATGTCGCCAGCGACGAAATCTCCGCCGCTGAGCTGGCGCACCAACGCGAGATCTTCGAGGCCCAGGCCCGCGAGCTGGGCAAGCCCGAGGCGGTCCTGCCGCGCATCGTGGATGGCAAGGTCGCCGCCTGGTACGGCGATGTCTGCTTGCTTGACCAGGCATTCGTCAAGGATGAAAAGGGGCGCAAAGTGCGTCAGATCCTCACCGAGCGCATCGCCAAGATCGGCGAGAACATCGTCGTGCGGCGCTTCGCGCGCTTCGAGCTGGGCGACGGCCTCGAGAAGAAGGCCGACGACTTCGCGGACGAGGTAGCGAGGATGGCCGGACAGGCGTAATCTTCGCCCCGGCCTGAGCGCGCGTCATCGACGGGAAGACGGGGAAAACGATGCCAAAGTACGGAAGAGTCCTCCTCAAGCTCAGCGGTGAGGCGCTCAAGGGAGGCGCCGAGTCTGGCATCGACCGCGCCACCCTTGAGCAGATCGCCGGGCAGATCCAGGCGGTGAGAGCTCTGGGCGTCGAGTTGTGCCTCGTCATCGGTGGCGGGAACATCTTTCGCGGAGTAGCCGGTGCGTCCGTCGGGATGGACCGCGCCAGCGCCGACTACATGGGCATGTTGGCGACGGCGATGAATTCGCTGGCCATCCAGGATGCGCTTGAGTCGTTGGGTGTCGAGACCCGGGTCTTGTCCGCGATCGCGATGGATCAGATCGCCGAGCCCTACATTCGTCGTCGCGCCCTGCGCCACCTCGAAAAGGGGCGCGTCGTCATCTTCTCCGCCGGCACCGGCAACCCCTACTTCACGACCGACACCGCCGCCGCCTTGCGTGCCGCCGAGATGAGCGCCGAGGTCATCCTCAAGGCGACCAAGGTGGACGGAGTGTACGACTCCGACCCGCGCACCAACGCCGAAGCGCGTCGCTTCGTTCGCCTCAATCACCTCGACGCGCTGTCGCGACGCCTCGGCGTGATGGACGCGACCGCGCTGTCCCTGTGCATGGACAACGACCTGCCGATAGTGGTCTTCGATATCCGTGTTCCAGGCAACATCGTTCGCGCTGTCCAGGGCGAAGCGGTGGGCACGGTAGTGGAGACCGATGCGACCACTGCGCTGGCCAACTGAGAGCCAGCGTTGCCGGTTCAGGTCTTCGTGGCCTGGACCATGGGCGGGACCGGTCCTCGTGGCCGCACCGCGGAGCTGGCCCGGGGGGCCGAGGAGCAAGCCATGATCGAGGAGACCCAGGCAGAGTTGGAGGAACACGCCGCCAAAGCGATTGAGGCGTTCAAGCGCGAGGCGAGCAAGATGCGAACCGGTCGCGCCCATTCCGCGTTGCTCGACGGTGTGCGGGTCGAGTACTACGGCTCTGTGGTGCCTCTCAATCAGGTCGCATCGGTCACTGTGATGGACGCTCGCTTGCTCGGCGTCAAGCCCTGGGATCGCTCCCAGGTCGGCGCTATCGAGAAGGCCATCCTCAAGAGCGACGTTGGCCTGACTCCGACCAACAAAGGCGACGTGCTGCTTTTGCCCGTGCCGTCGCTGACCGGCGAGCGCCGCCGTGAACTCGTCAAGGTGCTCAAAGCCAACGCAGAGAAGGCTCGCAGGTCCATCCGCCAGGGTCGTCGTGACGCGATCGACATGCTTGATGCCATTGACGACGTTCCCGAGGATGAAGTGCACCGCGCTCGCAAGGTCGTGCAGGAGATCGTCGATCTGGCGATCAAGAAGGTCGACGAGCTGCTTGAGGCGAAGGAGCGCGAGGTACTTGAGGTCTAGGCGCCCGTGGCCTCGCCTCTACGTCTGCGCGGCCTCCCTCCGCACCCCTGCCAACCAGGTCGAAACCCACTGCGACGCCGTCGTCGCCGTTGCTGCCGCGTGCGCGCCGTCGAATCCGTGTCCGGCGCGCATCGCCCGACACAAAGCGTGGAAGCGACGCATCCCGAAGCCCTGCATCCAGGCCTCAAAGAGCAGACTCGCCGTCAGGTAGCACGCGCCCGGGTCGGCGCTGAGAAGCGCCCCATCCGCGTTGGGCAGATCCAGCAGGTGCGGGTGGTCCGCGATCAGTCGTCGCTCACGAGGCGCTGGCGGACCTTCGGCGATGACGGTCGCCATGCCCTCGCGAAACCAGGTCGGTACGTAGGCCGGCCCGATCTGGTTTGGCGGCGTGCTGCGCTGGAAGAGCAGGACATGGGCCAGCTCGTGTAGCAGCACGGCCGCGAGGGGCGCCGCCGCCGGCGGCTCGTGCCAGGAATTCGGCGCGAGCACCAGCAGGCCGTGGAGGCCAGCTACAGCGCAGAGCGTGTCAGTCGCTGCGCCGGCCGCTGCCGCTTGGAACGCGGCTCGGTCGGTGGTCGAGCGTACGATGACGGGTGCGGTGAAGCGGCCCCAGTCAGCCAGGGTCGCGTCGAATGCGTCGAATTCGCGTTCCAGCGTCTGGCCGATTCTGGCGTCGAGGCTGTTGTCGGGGCGCAGGTCCAATAGAGAGCGGTGGGGGACCGGCGGCATTGGGACGCGCTCGCTGGAGGCGTTAGTTGGTCGCGTCCGGGTTGACGACAACCGGAATCGGCGCGCCTGCTCCATAGGCCGAAGCCGAGTTGGTCCCGTTGGCCGTAGCTGGCCGTGGGCCACGAGTGGCGGCCGGAGTCCCAGAAAGCAGGCTTTGGGCGTCACCTGGGTC
>CALGHC010000853.1 GCA_937915965.1 uncultured Myxococcales bacterium | reverse complement strand
TTCGAATATCGACGCGGTCGCCAAGCCACCTACGATGATGCGTTCGTCAGCGTTGCCGTGGACCGTCACCAGCCGCGGCTCTCCGGGCATCACGTCGTTGGTCCAGACCTTGCCGTCCCAGTGCAGCACATCTCCCTGGTCGGAGATGACCGTGACGTCCGTCGCGCTGCGTCCCCACACCTTGAAGAAGACCGCTCCAGGGGCGATGTTCGCCGGCAGCGCCGTCTCAAGGGTGGCCACATCGCCGTCGACGCGGACGATGACCGGCGGTCCCTGATTGGGATAGACGTGGCCGCCGACGGCCCACACCGGTCCGTCCTTGGGTCCCCACAGTCCGTACAGCGTGGCGGTCGTCGCCGCGGCCAGTTCGACGTAGTTCGCGTCCTTCTGCATCCACTTGCCGATGCGGCCGCCGTCCCCACAGACCCATACGAAATCCTCTTCGTTGCCGTAGACCCACCACAGGTGGCCCGTGTCGATGCCGGTCTCAAGGGTCTGCCACCCGTCCTTGTCGCGGTGCATGAGGGTCGGGCCCTTGCTCTCTGCCGTTTCGGCTGCCTTGCGCGCAGCCCCGGCGAGCCAGACATCGTCGACGCCACGACCCCATATCGAGATGATCGCGCCGGCGAGTCCCTCGTGTTCGATGTGCCAGCTCGCTTTGACGCTGGCCGTGTCCTTGTCGTCGCCGGTGCCACCGTCGCAGCCCGCCAGCGCGATCAGGACGAAGAGAGCCGTCGCGACGACGGGGCGCCCCAGCTGGCGGCCGGATGCGGTGATCAGGGCGTGGGTCATGGGCTGTCCTCCGCACCCGTCCGTCGGCGATGACTGGCCGTGAAGCGGGCGGCAAAAGACTATACGCGGGCAGGGCGGCGTCTGCCAGTGGCGGCTGATCTGCCATGCGTTCCCAGGCGCCCTGCGATCTCCTGGCTGAGGTCCGGATTCGCGATTACGATAGTTTGGTCGCCGGCACCTTCGATGAAGGCGCCGGCGGTGCCGCCCCCTGCGGCCGTGCGACTTGCGGAGGTCCGCCATGGTTCTGTTCTGGAAACGAGAGAAGGAAGCCCGTGATATGCTGGGCGACTACTTCATCGCCGCCGACGGGGCCTACGACGCCTTCGAGCACGCGCTTGACCTGTACCTCAGCGGTGCCGACCGAGACGCGTTTCGGGCCGCTGACGTCGAGGTTCACCGCGCCGAGTCGAAGGCCGACGACCTGCGGCGCAACGTCGAGAAGACCCTCTACGGTCGCGCCCTGTTGCCGGAGTCTCGTGGTGACCTGCTCGGCCTGATCGAGGCGTTTGACCGCTTGCCCAACCTCACCGAGAGCATCACGGGCATGATCGACACGCAGCGGTTGGTCTTTCCTCCCGACCTGCACGAGCCGCTGCGGCTGCTGGTTCGCTCCAACATCGAGGCCTATCGGCTCGTGCGAGGCCAGGTCGACAAGCTCTTCACCGATCCCGATGCCGTCGCCGACCGCGTCGAGGAGGTCGACAAGAAGGAGAGCGAGGCCGACGGTCACGAGCGCGCACTCATCCGCACGATCTTCGACTCGCCCGACATCGAACCCGCCACACGAATCTTGCTGCGCGAGGTGGTTCAGGAGATCGGCGAGATCGCCAACTGCGCCGAGGCGGTATCGCGGCGTCTGGAGATCATCTCCCTGAAACGTCGTATCTGAGGGAGGTTGGGGCTTTGTGGCAGGTCGTCTCTGGCATCTTCCTTGGCTGGGCTCTCGGCGCCAATGACGCCTCGAACGTCTTCGGCACCGCGGTCGCAGCCCGCATGTTGCGGTTTTGGACCGCAGCTGCGCTTTGCGCTGGCTTCGCTTGTGCAGGCGCAATCATCGGCGGCGGCGCCGGCATGGAGACGTATCGCGACCTCAGTCACACCACACTGAATACGGCGTTCTTTGTCGGCCTCGGCGCCGCGCTCACCGTCACCGTGATGACGTTGAAGAACCTGCCGGTGTCCACCAGCCAGGCGGTCGTCGGCAGCCTGATCGCCGTGGGACTGGTCAACGGCCACGTCGAGCTGGGCATCCTGGGCAAGGTCGTCGCCTGTTGGGTCGGCACCCCCGTCGGCGCCATGCTGATCGCCATCGCTCTGTACGCGGTCCTCGGCCAGATCCTGAATCGACTTGATTTCAACATATTTGGCTACGACTACTGGCTGCGAGCGGCGTTGGTGATCGCTGGTTCATACGGTGCATACGCGTTGGGGGCGAATAACGTCGCCAACGTCACCGGCGCCTTTGTCGGCGACGGTATGCTCAGCGTCGAGATGGCGTGCGTGATCGGCGGCTTCAGCATCGCCCTGGGCGTCGTGACCTACTCGCGCGGGGTGATGATGACCGTCGGCAAGGGTCTGGTCGCGCTCGACGCGTATAGCGCATTCATCGTGATCCTCGCCGAAGCCATGACCGTGCACATCTACGCGATGATCGGCGTGCCGGTGTCGACCAGTCAGGCGGTTGTCGGCGGTGTCCTCGGTATCGGCGTGGTCCGCGGCGCGCGAACGGTCAACCGCGCCACGTTGCGCAACATCCTGATCGCCTGGACGTCGACGCCACTGATCTCGTTCGCGCTGACGTGGGGTATGCTGCGCGTCGCGATGACCCTTGGCATGTCGCTGTAGGCCCGTCACGCCGCCGTCGGCGGCGAGGTGGCGGCGCTGGCGCGCCTCTGGCCAGGCGACGACATTGATCTCGCCCGCACGAACGCTAGCATGTTCATGGGGGAGAGGATCTTCAGGGGAGGAGGTCCCGCGTCTTGCCGGTCGACCGGCCCACGTTCGAGGAGACCATGCGAGGCCGAGCGGGGCCACCCGAAATAGAGCGCTGCGACGTGACTGATCTCGCTACGCACCGCGCGGCGCTCGAAGAGCTGTTCGCCGCGCGTAGCGGCGATCTGGTGTCTATTTTACAGGGTTTGCAGCGCATGTTCGGCTTTCTGCCGGCCAACGTCCTGGCCTTGATGGCCGCGCGCTGTGGCTGGCCCCTTGCCCGGGTCTACGGCGTCGCGACCTTCTACAGCGGCTTCGTCTTCGCGCCCCGCGGCCGCCACCTGGTGCGCATCTGTCATGGTACCGCCTGCCACGTGCGTGGCGCGCAGCGGCTGACCGAACACCTCGAGGAGCACCTCGAGGTGCGCAGCGGCGGCACCACCGCCGATCGGGCTTTCAGCCTCGAGCCGGTCGCGTGCATCGGTTGCTGCAGTCTGGCGCCGGCCATGCAGGTCGACGAGCGAGTCCACGGCCGGCTCGACGCCGGCCGCGCCGCCGGCGTGATCGAGGGAATTCGGGCCGCGGACGTCGCTGGCCAGGCCGACCGGGTCGGAGTCGATGCGCCGGAACCGCCGGCACCAGCCGGAGGCCCACGATGAGCCGGGTCGTCGTCGGTCTGGGGACGTGTGGGATCGCCGCTGGCGGCCGCGAGGTGCACGCTGCGGCCGCCCGCACCCTCGCCGTGCTCGGCGCCGGGCCGGACGTCGAGATCACCGGCTGTCTTGGCATGTGCTACCGGGAGGTTATGGTCGAGCTTGAGGTCGACGGCCTCGGTTCCGCTCTCTACGCCGAGGTCGACGCCGAAGGGGTGGCCGAGCTCCTGCGGGCCGCATTCATCGATCGGCGCTTGTCCGAGGTCGGCCTGATCGCGCGCGACGGCGAGTTCCTCGACGCGGGCGACGCGGCCTTCCTCGGAGCGCAGCAGCGCGTCGTCCTGCGCAATGCCGGCCTCATCGATCCGCAGAGCTTGGCTGGCTACCGCGCGCGGGGGGGCTATCGGGCCCTCAATCGGGCCCTGCAAGATCTCAGCGCCGATGCGATCATTGACGAGGTCGAGCGCGCCGGTCTGCGTGGGCGCGGCGGAGCCGGCTTCGCGACCGCGACGAAGTGGCGACTCGCAGCATCCGCTGTCGACCCCGTGCGCGTCCTCATCTGCAACGCGGACGAGGGCGATCCTGGCGCATTCATGGATCGCAGCGTGCTGGAGAGCGACCCATTCAGCGTGCTGGAGGGCATGACCATCGGCGCCAGGGCGATCGGCGCCGACCGTGGCATCATCTACGTGCGCGACGAGTATCCCCTCGCCGTCGAACGCCTCGACCACGCGATCACCGTCTCCCGCGCCGCCGGCCTCCTCGGCGCCCGTGTCCTCGGCAGCGAGATGCGCTTCGATATCGAGCTGCGACGGGGCGCCGGCGCCTTCATCTGCGGCGAAGAGACCGCGATGATCGCCTCGCTGGAGAGTCGCCGCGGCATCCCCAGCTTGCGGCCCCCGTATCCGGTCGAGCGCGGCCTCGATGGTCACCCGACCCTCATCAACAACGTCGAGACATGGGCCAACGTGCCCTGGATCATCGACCGCGGCGCGCTCGCCTGGCGGGCGGCCGGTCACGGCGAAAGCCGCGGCACCAAGGTGTTCTCGCTCGCCGGCGACGTTCGCCGCACTGGCATGGTCGAGGTGGCCATGGGCACGACCATCGCCACCCTGGTCGAGGAGATCGGCGGTGGCAGCACCGATGGGCGACGCTTGAAGGCGGTGCAGATTGGCGGCCCATCGGGCGGGTGCGTGCCAGCCGAGCTCTTCGACACCCCGATCGCCTACGAATCCTTGCAGGACGCTGGCGCCATCATGGGCTCAGGTGGTCTGGTCGCGATGGGCGAGCGCACCTGCATGGTCGACGTCGCGCGCTATTTCCTGTCCTTTACCCAGGCCGAGAGCTGCGGCCGCTGCACGTTCTGCCGTGTGGGCACCCGCCGGCTCCTGGAGATCCTTGAGCGCCTGTGCGAGGGGCGGGCCCACGCCGCTGATCTGGTGACGCTCGAGAAGCTCTCCGAGCAGGTCATGGCGCACTCGCTCTGTGGCCTGGGCCGGTCGGCACCCAATCCGGTCCTCAGCACGCTGCGCTTCTTTCGTGACGAATACGAAGCCCACCTGCGTGGCTGCTGTCCCGCCGGACGCTGTTGCACGCTGATCAGCTATCGAATCGACTGGACCATGTGCGACGGGTGCACGAAGTGCTTCGACCAGTGCGGCGCCCTGGCCATCTCGCGTGACGCAGGTGCCGTCCCGCTCGTGATCGATCCTTCGATCTGTGCCCGCTGCGGAGGGTGCGAGGACGTCTGCGGCTTTGGTGCCGTGCAGATCGACACGGGCACACCGAGGGCCCCCGATCGGCTCGCGAGGGAGGCCACACGGTGACCATTCTGCGACAAGGTGGCGCCGCCGCCGCGGTCAGGACGGTTCGGTTGCAGATCGACGGTCACGACGTCGAGGTGGCTGCTGGCACGACCATCTTCGACGCCGCCGGTCGCCTGGGCCGGGCGCTGCTCGCGCCCATCCCGACCTTGTGCCACGACCCTCAGCTGGTCCCCGAACCGTCCTGCGAGGTCTGCCTGGTCGCCGTTCGCGAGGGAGAACGATGGCGCATGCAGCCGTCATGCGGCACGCGGGTTGTGGCTGATATGGAGGTACAGACCGACAGCGACGAGATCCGGCGTGCCCGCCGCTGGGCTCTCGAGCTCCTCCTCTCCGACCACTGGGCCGACTGTGTCGCGCCATGCACGCTCGCCTGTCCCGCCGGCGTCGACGTGCAAGGCTACGTCGACGCGGTGCGCCGCGGCGCCCACGCCGAGGCGGTCTCGATCATCCGCCGCACGAACCCGCTCGCTGGCGTCTGTGGCCGCATTTGCCCGCATCCGTGTGAAGATGCCTGTCGGCGCTCGCTCTTCGAGGATTCGGTCGCCATCAACCCGCTCAAGCGCCACGCGGCCGATCGCTGCTTCGGCAGCGAGGCTGTCGCCGAGGTCGCGGCCCGACCAGCCTCAGGGCGAGAGGTGGCCGTCATTGGGGCGGGACCCGCTGGCCTCTCCGCGGCCTACTTTCTCGCCCTCGCGGGCCACGGCGTCGTCGTCCACGACGCCCTGGATGCGCCCGGCGGGATGCTGCGTTGGGGCATCCCTGCCTACCGTCTGCCTCGACCGGTCCTCGAGGCCGACATCGGCGTCCTGCGCGGCTTGGGGGTCCGCTTCGTCAACCGCTGGCGGCTGGGGCGCGACGGATCCGTGGCTGACCTGCGCGAGGCGGGCTTCGCCGCGATCTTCCTCGCGCTTGGTGCGTGGGGCGGGCGCCGTCTTGGCCTGGAGGGCGAGGACGCCCAGGGAATCTGGGGCGGCGTCGAGATGCTCCAAGCGGTGCACGAGGGGCGACTCACTCGGTTGGAGGGCCGCGTGGGTGTCATCGGTGGCGGCAACACCGCCATTGACGCAGCCCGAACCGCGCTGCGCCTGGGCGCGGCCTCCGTCGATCTACTCTATCGGCGCGATCGAGCACAGATGCCGGCATTTGCCCACGAGGTCGCCGCCGCCGAAGCTGAGGGCGTCGCGATCCGTTGCCTGGTGGCGCCGGTCGGGTTGCATCTTGAGGATGGCCGCCTCGCAGCCGTCGACCTGCAGCGGATGCGGCTGGGCGACGCCGACGCCAGCGGAAGGGCGCGGCCACTGCCGGTGGCGGATTCGACCGTCGCTGTGCCCCTGGACGTCTTGATCCGCGCGGTCGGCGAGAAGCCGGCGCCGCCCGCTGATCTTCCGGCCGGCGCGGCGGCGGTAGACGCCGCGACCCAGGCCTCGGCCGTCGCGGGCGTCTTCGCCGGTGGCGACTTTGTGACCGGGCCTTCGACCGCGGTGGAGGCCGTCGCCGCGGGTCGGCGCGCCGCCCACGCGATCGACACGTGGCTGCGCACCGGTGAGGCCCACT
>CALGHC010000852.1 GCA_937915965.1 uncultured Myxococcales bacterium | reverse complement strand
GGCCGCGATGAACACTGGCTCCTGATCTCCGACGGCGGTACCATCTCCCTCCCGAGGCGCAACAGACGTCGACCGGGAAGGAAGGCCTGTCATGGAGCGCATCCTGGTCGATCCCGCCATCTGCATGGGTCAGCCTGTCTTCAAGGGCACCAGGATCACCGTGTCTGTGGTGCTGCGGATGTTGGCGGGCGGCCACGATTTCGAAGCGGTCCTGGAGGCCTACCCGGAGTTGACCGTCGAGCATCTCAGGGAAGCCATGCGCTACGCGGCCTGGCTCGCGTCCGAGCGGACGTTGGCTCCGACGGGCGGAGCATGAGCGGCCAATGCTCCTACTGCTCGACATGAACCTCTCTCCCCGCACGGTCGTCGCCCTGCGGGAGGCTGGCTGGGACGCGATCCGATCATCCGAGGTGCTGGCCCACGACGCGCCCGATTCGGTGATTCTTGCCTGGGCCCGAGAGCATGGTCGCGTCGTGGTGACGCACGACAGCGACTTTTCGGCGCTGCTCGCGGCGTCGGGCGCGAGCGCCCCCAGCGTCATCAGGTTGCGGGTTACCGACGTCGCCCCCCTTGCCGTCGCACGACGGCTGCTGCAGGTCTTGCCACCGCTGGGGGAGGCAATGGCCGCGGGGGCTACCATTGTCGTGACGGATCGGCGGGTCCGATGGCGTCCGCTGCCTATCGAGTAGCTGCAGGGCCGCCTCTACACACCCTTAGCGCCTTCGCGTGGCTGCTGCCCGCCCCGCCGCGCGGGTCTTGCCGACGTCGCGCACGCAGAGCAGCACCTCGCTGTCGCCTTCTCCTTGCCCGACCTGGCCGACCGCCAGATCGCCCTGCCTTCCGACCCCAACGAACGTCCGAATCGCGAGGCCTTGGACTGGCACGCGCGCACTTGCTTCCGCGATTCGCCGGAGTACCTGCCATGAGCCCACCCGTCTTCGACTTTACAAAGGCGTTATTCGGGCTTCACGTCGATCAAGACGCGGCAGTGGTCGCTGGGTCCCCAGTCCGCCGACCCGTTCAGAGCCCGGACCTCGGCACGTTCTGCGAGCACGTCTGAGGTGAAGAATCAGGTCTCTGGCTCCGGCACCGTGCGGCTCGGCAAGGACGGCCGGCTGAAGGGTAAGATCCGGATCAAGAACGGTGACGAGAGTACGTTCTCCGCCACGAGAGCAGATGAGCCCGAGCGGCCGATTCCGGCGCCCCCGTCGTATCGCGACAAATGGCGTCGGCGGTGAGGACGGCGGACCACCTGCCGGAGCGATCCCTGATGAGGGCCCGTCGGCTGCTGGCGCCCCCGGGCTCTTTGGCTTGGCCGCTGACGGCACGAGCTACCCCTCATCAACCGGCTCTCGCACCTCAACAACCGGCCGCAGGTGCACTTCATCCTCCGGCACAAAGGTGAGCCGCACCCCCCAGCCGGCGTACGTAACGACCATCCGGCCGAACTCCTCCAGGCTCATCTCCCGGTCGTCCACCCAGAAGGTAGCCTGGCAGTCGGGGCCGCCGTCGGTGATGACGGCCCGGACCACACCGCCCCGGGGAACCCACTGATGGCTTTGGGCCATGTACTGCAACTGCGGCTTGCCGGGCGGAACCTCCACAGCCACGTGCCTATAGGAATCCCTGAGCTCCTGGCGGGCCTGCAGACCCGCGTTGTGCCGGTCGAGGATCTCCTGATCGGAGAGGTTCTTCGCTTCTTCGCCCATGGCCAGATGCACACCACCGACACCAGGGTCCGCGTAGTCGATGAAGACGCCGTTCGGCTCGCGGACGATCCGAACCTGGTCGAGGCTGACGATGAACGGTCTCTTTGGTCTGGCCATGGTGGAAATGATGCCGACCTGGCTTCGATTCGGGAAGGCCCGAGGGCACACATTCAGCCAGCTGTCTCGGGCAAGGCGATCCTGGACCGCTGCATGACGTCTACCTGTCATCCATCCGCGCCAACCACTCAGCGTACAGCGCCGCCTCCTCCCGACCCGGCTTGGTGTTCCGCGCCACCAACTTGTCCACCAGCGTCGCGTAGAGCTGCCGAGCCACCGCAGGAGCCGGCCGGCGGGCCGCGTCGGCGATGGCCGCGGCGGCGTTCTTCCAAGCCGATGCTGGCAGCTCTTCGAGCAGGGCCAGCGCTTCGTCAAAGCGGTGCTGCCGGGCCAGA
>CALGHC010000851.1 GCA_937915965.1 uncultured Myxococcales bacterium | reverse complement strand
CGGCTTCTCGGTGCGCGAGGTGATCGACGTCGCGCGCGCCGTCACGGGCATCGACCTGCCGGTGAACGTGGGCCCCCGACGTCCCGGCGACGTTCCGGAGCTGTACGCTGACTCCAGTCTGCTGCGCCGCGAGCTGGGTTGGGAACCCGCCTACCCCGAGCTCGAGACCATGGTCGCGACCGCGTGGTGGTGGCTGCAAGAGCGGCCCTACGGCTACTGCAAGCGCGGCTGATCAAACGTGGCTGATCAAGCGCGGCCGAGACGGCTCCGCTGGCCTACCAGCCCTGCTGCGCGATCTCGTGCTCGATGACGGTGCCGTCGGGCAGGGCGCCGCCGTGGGTGCGCAGGGCGCCATAGGCCCACTTCTCGTCGCCCGCGTCGAAGGCGACCTGCATCGCGCCGACGACGAACTTCCAGTAGCCGTACCAATCCAGCGCGTCGAGATGGCTGTCGGGGATGGTCAGGTCGATCAGGCCACCGACCTTGCCGTTGACCGTCAACGGCGCGCTGTAGTCGTCGTGCAGCTCCGGAGACGCCACCGGGTTCTTGTCGCCGCCCCCGGTGCCGTGCAGAACCACGATCTGCTTGAGCGTCGTCGGCATCGCGGCGTAGACCGCCGCCGAGTTCTTCTTGGATTTGTCGTTCCACGAAGCGACCGCGTCGTCGTCGGCCTCGACGAAGGTGAAGCGGGTCGGTTCGGCGGCGACGATCTGCTTGGCCTTGTCGACCGCGTTGGTCCAGGCGCCGAACGTTGGTTTGTCGTTGATGAGGCCGAAACACAGCACCGCGGCGGGGTCGACCCACTGGCCGTCCATGTCCGTCGACAGGGTCTTCCAGGCGGCGAGGAACGCGACCTTGGCCCCCGCTCCGTGACCCGCAAAGATCGCTTTGCTGGGATCCGCAGTGCTGACTTTGTCGAAGAAGACGTTGGTCGCCTCGAGCAGGTCTTTGGCCATCCTCTCGTGATCGTTGTCGAGTCCGTTCTGTTCGACGCGCACAAACGCGACGTTGAAGCCGTAGCTGGCGACGTGATCGAGCAGGGCCCGGTAGGGGTGGCCCAGCTCGCCGATGAGGCCGCCCCCCTGGTAGAGTTGCCTGCCCGCGACGAAGAAGAGGGTGGGCAACACGCCGGCGACGACGGGTTTGATCACGAGGATGTCCTTGTAGCCCTGGCCAATGCCGCCGCCGTAGCCAATCGTCTCGCCCGGGGTGATCGCGTGGGTGCCTTTGGCGCCCGGGTGGTCGCCACCCGGTTGCTGGTCCCAGGGGCAAACGCCACAGGGTTGGGCCACTGGGCCGCCGTCCGCCGCGGCGCCGTCGTCGTCTTCGGCATCTGATCCAGCGTCGCCGCTGACCCCGTCGCTCAGCGCGTCTTCGGCCGCGGCGTCGTCCGCATCTTCTGCCGCGTCCTTGTCCGCGTCTTCGGCCGCGGCGGCGTCCGTCCAGCCGTCGGCGCCGGTGTCGCCGCTGCCCCCGATATCGTCTGAAATCTCGGAGCCACCCTGTTCATCCGGGCCGCCCTGGCCATCTGCGCCGTCGCCGTCCTCTGCAACGACCACGTCGCCAGCCACACCGGCGTCGTCCAGCAGGGCTGTGTCTGTGCCGCCCGTTGTCTTCGCGGCGTCGGTACCCAAGCCGGCCGGCAGCGCCGGATCGCCACAGGCGGTCGCCGCGATCAGCGCCGTTGCCCATGCGGCCCCGGCGATGGTGGTGGCGAGGGAGCCGGATGATCGGCACGTCCTGGATGATCGGGACGTTCCGATTGATCGAGATGTTCTGGACGACCTGGGCGCACTGGACGAACTGGACGAACTGGACGAACTCGATGAGGAAGGGGCGAGAGTCGCGACCAACATCTTTTCCTCCGCGGCGATGACCGCCGGGTCGATCGGCTTTGTAGCGCTTGCGCACTCCAGTGGCCAGCCCGATGATCCGCGGTGACCTCGCCTGAGCGGGGGACGCCCGCTGATCCTTGGGAGGCTTCGCGAGGGCGCTTCGACACGGGGTGTCGACGGCAGCGTCGCGAAGGGGCGTCCAGATCGAACTGGCAGGCCGCACAGGCCGCTCCGGCGGCTTGGCCTTCCGCGCGCGGGGATTGCGCGTCACGCCCTAGCTGGCCATGATGGCGCCGGCAAAGGACGTCCCCCCGAAGGCGTGGAGCGGCCCGACTGGCGGCATCTGGCGCGGCAACCGAGTGGTCTGTGCGACGCGGTCTGCCGGCCGCCGACTGTGACCGATGGAGCCACAATGACCCACAACGGCGAGGAGAGCGACGTTGTCGCTGAGGTCGGCCCTGTCGACGAAGGCTCAAGCGACGCTGTCGGCGAAGGCGCAGGCGACGTCGATATCGCCGCCGATGCCGCGCCCGATCCCAACGACGCCACAGATGCGACCGTGCGCGAGGCGAATCCGCAAGCCAACGCGTCGGCCGAGACTGTTTCGTATGCGCCGGCCGCGGACGATGAGACCGTGGCCGTGCCGTCACCGTCCGAGCGCAAGAGCCACATCGGCGCGGCCCAGGTCGGTCCCCCCGCCTCCGGGCCAGCTGCCGTGGCTGGTGAGCCGCCCGAGACGCCTCTTCCCGCACCCATCTTTCTCGACCTCGACACGGCGGACCTCGCCTCGGAGCTGCAAGGTCAGGTGCTCGCCGACCGCTATCGGATCGACAGCCTCTTGGGCGAAGGCGGCATGGGCGCCGTCTTCAACGCGACCCACGTCGTCACCGGCCAGACCCTGGTGGTCAAGGTCCTCAAGGGTGGCATGGCCACCGACCGGACCCAGGCGCTGCGCTTCATGAATGAGGCCAAGGTCGCGTGCCGCCTCAATCACCCCAACACCGTACGGGTGTACGACTTTGGCAAGACTGATCACGGCCTGCTGTACATGGTGATGGAGAAGCTTGAGGGCCGCGAGCTGCTCGACGTGCTCAAGAAGGACGGTGCGCTCGACCCCATCCGCGCTTGCCGTATCGCGCTGGGCATCCTCAAGTCCCTCGCCGAGGCGCACGCGGCGAGCCTCGTTCATCGCGACCTGAAGCCCGGCAACATCTTCCTGTGCGAAGCCCACGGCGAGAGCGACTTCGTCAAGATCATCGACTTCGGTATCGCGAAGGCCCCGCCCGAGGGCGAGGAAGAAGCGTTGACCCAGACCGGATTTGCCATCGGCACGCCTCGCTACATGAGTCCCGAGCAGGCCAACGGCGAGAAGCTCGACGGCCGCTCCGACCTGTACTCCCTGGGCGTCGTGCTCTACGAGACGCTGGCCGGCCGCGCGATCTTCCAAGTCTCCGGGTCGATGCAGCTTCTTTTCAAGCACATGCACGACATGCCCGATCCGCTTGAGGACGTCGCGCCGCACCCGCTCCCCGGGGGCCTCGCCGCCGTCGTCACCCGGGCGCTGGCAAAGAAGCGCGAGGCGCGTTTCTTCGACGCGGATGATATGCGTGCGTCGCTTGAGGCCGTGCTCGAGGGCACTGGCGTCACGGTGCCGGAGGCCTCGCGCGCGCTCACGGCCGCAGCACGTGGTCTGGTCGATGCCGCCCCGGAGGCCGCCACCGAGCAGCT
>CALGHC010000850.1 GCA_937915965.1 uncultured Myxococcales bacterium | reverse complement strand
TGGACTTGCCCGACCCCGTGGGCCCAACCAGCGCGACCACTTCGCCGGGCGCGACGTCGATGTCGATCCCGTCGATCGCCGGGCGGTCGCTTGGGCTGTAGGCGAAGCGCAGCCCACGGATACGGATCGCCCCGTCGACTCGATCCGGCACGTGGTCACCGCCGACGATCTTCTCGTCGACGTCGAGCAGCTCAACGACGCGCTCAAGCGCCGCCATCGCTCGCTCGAGGGTCGCGACCTTGCCGCTAAATTCGCGCACGGGCACAAAGATCCGTTGGATGTACTGAATGAAAGCGACCAGCAGCCCGAGGCTGACAGCGCCCCGGAGCTCCTGACCGGCGCCGTACCAAACCAGCAAGGCGATCGACAAGGCGGCGACTCCGTCCATGACCGCGTACAGCGACGCGTCGTACCAGTTGGATCGTTGGTAGGCGCGCAAGTATCGGTAGTTGGATCGTTTGTATTCGCCCAGGGTCGTCGCCTCGCGCCCGTGCATTCGCACCACGCCATGGCCGGCGAGCGACTCGGAGAAGACGCCACTGGATTCCGCCTGGGACCGGCGAATCTCGCCACTCCAGCGCCGCAGACCGCGGCGGAAGAAGTTGACGATCACGACGATGACCGGAGCGACCAGCAGGCTCACCCCGGTCAACTCGACGTCGAGCAACACCATCGCGGTGAGGATCGACACGATGTCCACCAGGTCGCCGACGATGCCGACGATGCCGAACGTCAGCACCTCGCCGAGCGCCTCGACATCGTTGGTCGAACGGGCCAGCAGCGAGCCGGTCGCGCGTTTGTCGAAGAAGCTCATACCCTGGCCGATGATGTGCCGGTACAGGGCGGCTCGCAGTCGCATCAGCGATCCGTAGCCGGCGCGCTGCAGGGTATAGTGCTGTGCGCCGCGCAAGCCGAACTCGGCGACGACAGCGGCGAAATAGGCGAACGCCAGCGCGGTCAGCCCCCAGGTGAAAGGGGTCGCGTGGTCGGGCTGCACCGCGCTCAAGATCGGTCCGTCGATGGCGAGCTTGACCAGCCAGGGCTGGGCCAGGCCAGCGAGACTTGTCAGCGGGACCGCGATCAAGCCGGCGAGAACCCAGCGGCGGTCTTCGCGAACAAAGGCCCAGAAGCGAGCGAGGAGTCGGAGATCGACGCGGCGGTTCAGAACGGCCACCAGCCCTCGTCCTTCTTCTCTTCCTCGCCTTCCTTCTTCTCCTTGTCCTCTGCCTTCGCGGGGGGCTGGACCCAGTGGACCATCTTCGGATCCCATTTCACCGCGTGCAGCTCGTCGCGCTCGTACGAATACGATCCCTTCATCTTGTGGGTCACCACCACGATGAAGAACTTGCGATCGCTCGACCACACTACGCTGCGCAGGTTGGCGGTCGAGCGGCTCTGGCTCTCCTCGTCGACATGCAGCTTGACGTCCATCACCTTGCCCAGGCGTTGGTAGTCCGTCACCGCGATGACCAGCGTTTCTTCCTTCAGAACCCCGAAGAAGGCGAGCTTCTTGTCCTCAGTGCGCATGTCTTCGACGCCGGGATCCTTGATCTTGAAGCGGCGCTCGAGCTTCTTGCGCAGGGGCACCTCGTCGCCGCGGGCGTACTCGACCAGGCGAGAGCGCTTTGCGGGCTTGCCGGTCTCGACCTCGTACATGCGCATGCCCAGACCGACGTTGTTGTCGTCGATCTTGACCAGCATCTGCTTGCCGTCTTTGCTGAAACCCAGGACATCGAGGGACGTGCGGTTCGCCTGCGCCGCCGCGGGCAGGGCGATCAGTATGGCCGCCAGACCAGCCAGTGAGGCAGCGGCGCCGGTGGGCCATCTTGGGGTCAGGCTGTGTCGGGCGCGCATGGCACCTCCGCGTTCGTCGGGCCAGGGTGGCGAGGGTCGCCCCCACAGGGGAGACGGTTCAGGTCGCCGAACGATTCGGCGCGTCAGCGCACCGCGTCCGTCGCATCAGCGCACCGCGCAGCCGGAGTCGACGCGCCTTGGCTGCTTGCCGAAGTTCTTGCCCATCAGCGTGTCGCTGGCGCACCGCGTCAGGGCGCCATCCAACTTGCCGTCGATCTTCGCCTTGACCTGGTCGACCGCGCCGCGCTCGCTGATCGAGTAGTACACCGTGAAGGCTCCGCCGCCCGCGTGCGTCTCGCCGCACTTTCTCAGCTTGGGTAGCTGCTGGCCGCAGAATCGCGTGAGCTGACTCTTGTTGACCGCCGTCACCGCGGTCGTGTCGACGGTCGCCACGTTCTCCTGTTTGCCGCCCACACCGCCCAGCGCGCGCGCTACGGCCGCCGCTTGCGCGGTGTCGAGCGCCGCTTGCTCCGCAGCACTCAGCTTCATCGCGCCACGGTTCGAAGTGGGCCTGACCGCGGCGCGGGCCGTCGCCGCGCGGGCGGCTCGCCGAGTCCGCGTGACCTTCAGCAGTCGTGTCGCCAGCTCCGACGAGTCGGTGCGCGGGCCGGCCTTCTTCGGCGCGGTCGGATCGGCCTGTTCTGTCTCGTCGGTCATCGACACCTGCACGGTCGTTTGATACGGCAGGGCGAACACCGCCAGAATCGTACGGGCGTCGCGGATCATCGAGCGGCGCTGTTCTCCTTGGAATTTCAGCAAGACGCCGAAGGCGATGACGCCAACGACGAGTCCACCGAGCACGGCGGCGATGGCGACCTTTTGACGCTTGCCGCGCTTGTCGAGGCGGAACATCACGCTGAACTCTTGCAGCAGGTTCTTGTATTCTTCCTTGGTTGGCTTGTGCTTGTTCGGGTCCGGCAGGGTCAGGTCGATATCTGCGAGGTCGTTGCCCGTTGAGAAGAACGCCGAGCTGTGCGCCTCGGCGTGCACGCCCGAGACGTCGGCGCCGCCGAGCCCACCGCCCGCGGCACCGAAGAACGGAATATCCTGCTGCAGCGTCGGCTGGCTGTCGTCGAGGTGGCCAGCTCCGCCGGCACCTGGTGCGCCGCCGCTCTTGTCACCCTTGGGACCCGTGTCGGATGCGCTCGCCTTGGCGGCGCCGTCGGCTTTGGCAGTCTCGCCGGCCTTGGCGGCCGTGTCGGTGACGGCCGACGAGTCGCGTCCACCGCGTCCTTTGACCTTGCTGAGCTTGTTGGTCTTGCCGAGCTTGCCGAGCTTGCCGAGCTTGCCGGGCTTCGCGGATGCGCCGGGCTTCGCCGATTCGCCGGGCTTCGCCGATGCGCCGAACTTCGCCGATTCGCCAGGCTCCCCTGATCGGTCGGATTCAGCCGCCGCGGCCACGTCG
The DNA here is from genome assembly GCA_937915965.1 of uncultured Myxococcales bacterium. Classification (GTDB taxonomy): domain Bacteria; phylum Myxococcota_A; class UBA9042; order UBA9042; family UBA9042; genus CALGHC01. The sequence continues at coordinate 127 of CALGHC010000850.1, read as the reverse complement.
TTGGACTTGGCGCGCTGCCCCCATCCGCCGCTGTCCCGTTCCGGTGTCGCTGCAGACCGAGCATCCCTCGCGTCGCTCGCCGTCGCGTCCTGCGATTCGGGTCGCAACCGGCGCACGGGCCGCGTGG
>CALGHC010000849.1 GCA_937915965.1 uncultured Myxococcales bacterium | reverse complement strand
GATGCCGAGCACGATCCCAACGGAGAGATGGGTGGCGATCGCGCCGATCATGACGAAGGCCGTCATTGCCACGACGTTGGAGCTGGTCGCCAGCAGTGCATCGAAATCGGCGAGAGAGCCCACGGCGACACAGAACACCAGCAGCAGGTACGTACCCGCCGGCGCGGCGGCAGGGAGAGCACGAACACGTTGACGTGTCGACAGGAGCAGAGCGAGAGAGGTCAATCCAAGCAACGTCACAGGGTCGCGCGCCGCATCACCAACCAGCGACCCGAAGCCCGTGCCGGCGCCAACGCACAGCGTCGCCAGACCGACCGGCGCCACCAGATCTCGCCATCGCCAGCCTGGGAGTTCAGGTCCTTCCGAGGGGCTGTCCACCCCACCCCACCCCGCGCGGCCGGGCCGGCGCGGCTTGGAAACCGGCGCTTCAGAAAGCCGGCGCCGAAACTCAGCAGCACGAGTAGCCACGCGCTGCCGAGCAGAACATCCGCGGCGTTGACCATGAGGAACGTCCGCGCTGGCACGTCCAGCGCCTTGCCGATCGCGGCCATGTTGGGCGTGCCGCCGCTGTAGATTCCGACGAGCATCCCGGCCACGTCGCCCGGACGATCAACTCGGCCTGCGAACAGGTGGGCACCTATCGCCGCCCAGATCGCCACGGAGACGAGGCACAGCGCGAACGAGAGTACGGTGGTGCGGGCCGAGCGCAGCCACGCCAACAGGTCCACGCCGAAGAGCAGCATTGGGATCGCCAAGGCGACCGCAACGCTTGACGCCTGCAGGGCGACTGCGCCGTCGAGCTGCGCGCCGCTGTTGGCGGCGAACATGCCGGTCGCGTAACAGACAACCACCGCGCCGACCGCCCGCACGGCGGCGAAACGGCGCTCCAGCCACAGGGCGATGGCCGGGGCGAACAGCGCCAGGCCGAGGGTGATCAGGGTCGCGGTCATATCACTACAGCGGCGGGTCCCCATCGAGATCAAAGACCTGGTCGATGAACTCGATGGCGATCTCTTCGACGAACCCTCGGTCCTCGATGGTGGCCGCCATGCCGTACATCGCCGCGCTGCCGTCGCTTGCCAACTCATCTCCCATCGCGAGCGTCTCGGCGACTGCCGCGCGCAGATCGCTCAGGTAGGCGCCGACCGCTTCGGCGTGCGCCGGCGTCACCATTTGGTGCAGGGCAGGCGGATACTGCTGGCGGTCGAGGGCCCAGCCCCGCGCGGTCATGCAGTCACCGAGCACGTAGACGTTGAGCGCGTCGGACGTGAACGCGAAGACACTGCCAACGGGCTCCCCGAGGATTTGTAGTTCGGGGATCGCGCCGATTCCGTCGAGAAGCCGCCGCGTCGTGTCCCGTACGCGCGCAGCGAGCCGCAGGTAGCCGTCCTCGCCCAGATGGTTGAGCACGGCCCACGCTGCGGCGATGGCCCCTCCGGGTCGCGAGCCAGACATCGATGGCGAGGCGTACAGGCCGCCGGGCCAGTCGGCGTAGGCGAAGAACTGATGCCGGCGCAGGTCGGCGTCGCGATAGAGAACAGTAGACGCGCCTCGGGCAGCGTAGCCGTACTTGTGCAGATCGGCGGAAATGGATGTGACCCCTGGCACTCGGAAGTCCCACGGGGGGATCGGCTCGCCGAGCTTTTCGAGCCACGGCAGCAAGAATCCGCCGAGACACGCGTCGACGTGCATTGGCAAGCCGTGTTCCGCGGCAAGCGCGGCCAACGCCGGGATCGGGTCAACGACGCCATGCGGGTAGCTCGGAGCGGAGCCGACGACGAGCACGGTATTTGCAGTGAGGAGGGACGCCGCGGCCTCGGTGTCGGCGCGCAGGTCCGCGTCCACCGGAATATGGACGACCTTCAGGCCGAGATAGTGGGCCGCCTTTTCGAACGCGGGGTGAACCGATATCGGCGCGAGGATTTCTGGTTCGTCGATCTCTGGGTGCGACGCGCGCGCGTTGTTTCGAGCTGCCTTCACCGCCATGAGAATCGACTCGGTGCCGCCTGACGTCATCGTCCCGCGAGACGTTTCGGGCGCGTGAAGCATTGACGCGGTCATCGCCACGACTTCATTCTCGAAACGCCGCAAGCTCTTGAAGGCGATGGGGGAAAGACCGTTTTCGCTGAAGTAGGCTGTATAGGCCTTCTTGGCGAGCTCGAGCACTTCGTCGCCAGCGAAGTAGACGAGGCTCCAGGTTCGACCGCTGCGCCAGTCCGCGTCGTCACTGCGGGCCGCGCACAAGTCGCTGAGGACCGCTTCTGCCGGGGTGCCATGTTCGGGGATGCGCATTTGGGACATAGACTCGCCTCCACGGGGGACGTGCAGGTTGGCGCAGGGCGCGGCCGGGGGTCAAGCGGCCCGGTGGTGGTGGGCGCGGCCCCAACATGTCGGTCCGTGCTCCATGGCGTGGATTGCTGTCGGCGGACCGACCCCGCCCC
>CALGHC010000848.1 GCA_937915965.1 uncultured Myxococcales bacterium | reverse complement strand
AGGCAGATTCCGCGGCGGCGAGCGCTCATTCACGAGCAGGGTGGTGGATCCTGGCTGCGGGGTGCCGTTGACCAATGGCTGCGGCGAGGCAGGCACGTGCCCCGGCAAGGGAACTAGCTGCCCAGACGGTCAGGCGTGCGTCGCCGACGTCTGCGTCGCGCCCGGCGCCAGCAAAGACAACCCTGCGGCGTCCTGCAAGGCGATCCTCGATGCCGACGCGAAATCGCCGAGCGGTCTGTACTGGCTCGACCCTGCCGTCGACGCCGCAGCGGCCTTCCGCACCTGGTGCGACATGACGACGGACGGTGGCGGCTAGGCGGTGGTCTGGGCGAGCATCGCCGGCGATCCGGGCGAGCGGCCCTACACAGCCAACGCCTACGGCACCGACCCGAGCAAAGGCAAATTCAAGATCACGCTCGACCAAGTGCAGTCGCTGCCCAACAGCGAGCACATCCTGATCCGCAAGGATGCGCTCAACCAGTGGCTGAAGGTGGCCGCCGGCTTCTTCGCCAAGACCCAGTGGCCCAAGCACGTCCACCTCGACACGACGATCGTCTCGGCGAGCGGCCAGACCACTGCCGCTATCCTCGCCTACAGCGACGGCCAAAACGGCGGCGGTGGCTGGTACGCGCTAGCCAAGGGCGCGCCCGACCACCACTCGGGCGGCTACCTCGACCTCAACGGCGGTTGCGTCAATGACTATGTCTACACCTACGGCGACAACTTCTTCGCGGTACACACCGCCGTCGGAGCCGGCTGGCCTGGTGGCGGCTGCAGCAGCGCAGGCGGCGATCATCGAGCGACCTGGATCGCGGTGCGCTGAGTTTCCTCGAAGAGCGACGTCCTCGGCCCCGCAGGCCATAGCCGCACGAGGCGCGCGGCGGGCGGGTATTGCACCGGCGGCGCCGATGGGCTACCCACGCGCAGTCCCCGGAGGCCCTCTGGCATGCTGCACCTGCACCGAAGCAATCGCCTCGAAGCGCTCGCCGATGCGCTCGCGGCTTTGATCTCCGGGTCGCCGCCGACCGATCCGTTCAGCCGCGAACGGGTCGCCGTGCCCAGCCGCGGCATGGAACGATGGCTGTCGCAGCAGCTCGCCGCGCGGATGGGAATCTGCGCGGCGATCGACTTCCCATTCCCCGAACGCGCCCTCGACGACGTCTTGCTGTCGATCGGCGGCCAGACCCGGCCAACCGCCGATCCGTGGCAGCCCACACGACTGATCTGGCACGTCCTCGGCGTCCTGCCCGAGCTGCGCGGCGCCCACCCCTCGGCGTTTGAGCCGCTGAGTCGCTGGCTTGAGGCGGACCACGTCACCGGCGACGCGGCCGAAGGCGCACGACCGGCGGCAGCGACCGAGGCAGTCGGCCGACGCGAACTGCTCCTCGCCGGCCGCATCGCCGATGCCTTCGACCGGCTGATCACCTACCGCCCCGATTGGCTTGTCGCCTGGGAGCGTGGCCACGACGTGCCACCCGGCGCCCCCGCCCCCCTTGTCGAGGCTCTGCGCGGCGATCAGCGCTGGCAACCGCTGCTGTGGCGCGCGTTGCGCGAGCGCTTGGACTCGCCGCCGCTGCACGAGCGCCTCGAAGCCCTCGAGGCGATGGCCGCAACGTCGACACCAGACAGCCCCATCTCCAGTCAGATTGCGGCCACCGGCGCCGCCGGGGGCAGCTTGCCCGAGAGGCTGTGTTTCTTCGGCCTCAGCTCGCTGCCACCGCACTACCTACGGGCGCTGGAGCGCGTCGCCGCTCGGGTCGACGTCCACCTCTTCGTCTTGTCGCCATCGAGCGGCTGGTGGGCCGAGAGCCGAACAACCGATGAGGAAGACGCCATCCCACCCCTGCTCGGCGCCCTCGGCCGACTCGGCAGGGACTTCCAGGCTGCCCTGGAGGAGGTTGGATACCACGAGGACGGCGTCGATCGTTATGTCGAACCGTGCGCGACGGCGGCCCAGGCAACCAGCGCGCTTCGCGTCCTGCAGTCCGACCTGCTGCACCTGCGGCGGCGTGGCGACGGAGGTCTCGCCGCTGAGACCATGGCCAGCAGCGGCGCGGACGCCATCGACCGCTCGGTGCGCATCCATGGATGCCACGGGGACACCCGCCAGGTCGAAGTGCTCCGCGACGACCTGCTCGCCCTGCTCGATGAAGACCCGACGCTCGAACCTCGCGACATCGTCGTGCTGACGCCGGATATCGAGCGCTTCGCACCGATCGTCGAGGCTGTCTTCAGCCGCGGCGACGGCGCGCCGACAAGCGACGACGGGCGCGGCGGCGAGCGCCGTTCGGCGGGCTTCCCTCGCCTGCCGTTCTCGATCGCCGACCGCGCCCCAGGGAGCGAGAATCCCGTTGCCGCCGCCCTTGTCCGCCTCCTCGAGTTGGGTACAGGCCGCCTGGGCGCCAACGACCTGCTTGATCTGCTCGCCCTTGAACCGGTGCGTCGGCGCTTCGACGTGGCCGCGGACGAGCTCGCCGAGATCACCGCGCTCGTGAGCGCAGCCGGGGTTCGCTGGGGTCTGGACGCCGACCACCGCGCTTCATTTGGCCGCCCCCGCGACGGAAGCCACACCTGGCGCTTCGGCCTCGACCGGCTCCTGGTCGGCGTCGCCATTGCCGACGATGACCGCTCTTTGTGGTGCGGGACGCTGCCCGTTGACGACATCGAGGGCCGCCGAGTCGAACAGACGGGGAAGATCGCCGCCCTGGTCGAGGCGGTGGCACGGCACCTGGAGCGGTGGCGGGTGCCGACCACAGCGACCAGCTGGTGGCGCCGACTGGCCGGCGCGCTCGACGACCTCACCGCGACCACCGACGACGACTGCTGGATCGCCCGGCAAGCACGCGATGAGCTCGATCGGCTCGACCGCGACGCGGCGGAAGGCCTGGGCGAGCGCATCCTCGACGTGCGCGCGGTTCAGGCCTTGCTCGTCGGCAGGTTCGCGCAGGTGCGCTCGTCGCGCGGACTGCTCGCGGGCGGCATCACCTTCTGCGCGATGGTGCCGATGCGAGCGATCCCATTCCGAGTCGTAGCGTTGCTCGGGCTGGATGACGACAGCCTGCCGCGCCACGGTTCGCGTCAGGCGTTCGATCTGCTCGCCATCGCCCCCCGCCCGGGCGATCGCAGTCGTCGCGACGAGGACCTCTATCTGGTGCTCGAAGCCCTGCTCTCAGCCCGGGACCACCTGCGCGTTCTCTACGCCGCTCGAGACCCGCGCAGCAACGCCAGCCAGCCGCCAGCTGTTCCGATCGCCACCTTGCTTGACACCATCGACGCCACTTTCGCGCCGACACCGACGGCCGATGACCTCGATGGCCTGCCGTCGCGCCCAACAAGGACCGCGAGGGAACTCCTGACGACGGTCCATCCATTGCAGGCGTTCAGCCCGCGCGTCTTCGACGGCACCGCGCCCCTGTCCTTCGATCGGGCGATGTGTGCCGCAGCGGAGCGGCTCCAACGCGCCACCGTGGAGGCCGCGCCCTTCTGCGCGACGCCCCTGCCGCCGCCGCCTCGTGGTCCCGTCCGAGCCAACGGCGGCGAGCCGCGACTTGTCGAGCTCGCCGATCTGGAGAGCTTCCTCGCCGGCCCGGGTCGCTACCTGCTTGAGCGGCGCCTTGGCCTGCGCCTGGGCGACTCCTCGACGGCAACGGAAGATCGCGAGCCGATCGGGCTCGACGGTCTGGGCCGCTATACGGTCGGCACGCGCCTCCTGACCGATCTGGGCCGGGGCATCCCGCAGGGGCGCGCGCGCGCCGCAGCGCAGGCCAGCGGCCTCCTGCCCAGCGGAGCCAAAGGCCAGCTCCTCCTCGACGATCTGATGCAGACCGCCATCGAACTCAACGATCGGGTCGCCAAAGCCATTGGCGGCATCACCGCCCAGCAGGTGCCGGTCGACATCACCCTGGATCTCGCGCTTGGGCCCAACGACGCGACGTCGTCCGACTCGGCGACCGCAGCGGGCGAAGCAAGGCAGACGAGCTCGGCGAGCTCGGCTCGCTCGGCGACATCGCGCTGGCGATTGGTGGGCGCGGTCGCGGACTGCCACCGCCGTGCGGATGGCTCGATCCTGCACATTTCACAGCGCTTCGGGGGAGCCGGCGATGCCCATCGCCTGGCGCTTTGGCTGCGCCACCTGTGTTTGCACGCGACCGCCGGCGAGGTCGCCGCGACGAGCGTGGTCCTGTTGCCCGCCGAGCGCGGTGGTCAGGCCGGATTTGCGGCCCTGGCCGGCCCAGACCGCGGCGAGCGAGCACGCACGATCCTCGCGCGACTCGTCGAGCTGTTCTCACTGGGCGACCGCGTCGCCGTGCCCCTCCTCGCGCGTACATCGCCAGCGTGGGCGACCGCCTGGCTGAAGTACGCGCAGACCGACGTCGACGAGGCGCGCCGGCGGGCGTTCGCCGCGGCGGCCCGCACCTGGCTGCC
>CALGHC010000847.1 GCA_937915965.1 uncultured Myxococcales bacterium | reverse complement strand
GACTTCCGCCGCGGCGCCGTCCGCGACCTCGCTGAGGCGGTCGTCCAGGCGCAGCGGCGCGACGCCAGCCTCCTCGCGCGAACTGGTCGCCAGGCTGCTGATTCGGCGCCGGGTCGCCTCGCGATCGACCTGCGCGACCGGCTTGCCGAAGACCTGCGTCAGCCACCAGCGCCGCTGGCCGTCCTCTCGCTCCGCCCCCGCGACCCCGATACCAACGTGGCTGAATTCGCGACCGAGGATATTGCGCCGGTGGCCAATCGAGCGCATCAGGCCGACCTCCGCTTCGTAGATTGCGTTGTTGAGAGCGACGTTCTCAGCCGAGGTCACACCGCGATAGCCGTCCGCGGCGAGGCGCTCGCCGAGCATCCCGGTGGTCGGTGACCGGTGGCCGAAGAACTCGTTGTCGCGCATGTCGGCGCTGTGGCTACGGGCGATCGCGGCGAGCTGCGGGTCACCGGCAAGCGGTCCCAGGCCGGCGCGCGCGCGATCGGCGTTGAGCAGGCTGAGGGCGAACTTCTCGGCGTCGTCGACATCGACCAGGTCGCCCTCATCGGGCGGCAGGACCGTGTCGAAGCGGGACGGCGGCTCTGAGCCGATGAAGACTGGCACCTGCAGCATCTTGGTGGGGCCGTAGGGGCCCTCGGCGAGCAGCTGGACGATCAGCTCACCGTGGGAACTTCGCGTGTCGACATCGAGGCGGAAGGTCGCCCCCTTTGTCGTCGCCTCTTGTTCCACCCATGTGCCGTCGGGATACAGCAGCAGCGCGTGCGGCTCGCGGAAGCCGGTGGGGAGCCGCCCGCGCAAGGTCCACCAGCCGCCCGGTTCGGCCCGGGTGGGCGCGGGGTTCACGCGCACGGCCCGCCGACTCACCAAGACGCCGATGTGACGCGTGTGTCCGGCCGCACCGGGCTGAAAGATCTCGCCAATGCCCAGACGCAGCACGCCGCCCTCGCTCGCTTCGCCGCGCAGCGCTGTCTCGAGGGCCTCTTGCACCGCCGCCTCGGACTCGGCGCTGGTGTGGATGTGATGGAAGGCGACCCCGCTGTCGACCGCCCCGCTGCCGTGCAACAGGAAGTCTCGCGCGTCGGCCGGCGGCTCGCGGCCAAGCAAGGTGTATTGATAGACAAACTCGCGCGCCGCCCGCGACAGGTTTGCGTCGAAGCGTGCGTCCTTGCGACCGGTCTCTCGAACGAGGCTGGCGTAGAAGGTGAACGCGCCATCGTCGTCGTGCTTGCCGTACCAGCGAGCCGGCGGGTCCATCAATGCGACATGGATCGCCTCGCCCGCCCTGGCGACCTGGGCGCTGACGTCCGTCGCGACCGCGCCGCGGATCTGGCTCGCGTCGGTGGCCCCCAGGCGCATCGATCCGGTCGCCTGTGGGCGCTGCTGACCATGCACGCCGTCGCCGCGCGTGGGCGCACCCGGTCCCCACTGCGTCCACCACAGCAGCGCGCCTGCGAGCGCAGCTGCGGTCAGTACGGACGCTTGGACCAGACGGCTCATAAGCAACTCTCTGTGCAACTCTCTGTGCAACTCTCTGCGCAACTCTCGACCACTGGGCTTCGGCGGCCCCGCGGCTATGCGCGCGCACTTCATCTTGCGGTCTTCGCGCGCTGCTTGCTAGCGCGTTGCGCGCAGGGCGGGCTCCCTTGACCGTGCCCGATCGCGCTGCGACGCTCCAGCACGCCATTGGTCGCGCAAACCGCGCCGGTATCGAAGCCCTTCATGAGGTGATCGCGATGTCTCCTGCCCGTCTCAGCCGGTCGCCATCGGTCCCAACTCCCCACGTCGCCATCCCTCGTCCGGCTCTTACCGGCAGGGCCGCTGTCGTCATCGCCGTCGCCGTCGCCCTCGCCTTGGAGCTGGTGCCATCGCCCGTCGACGCGGCTCGCCGTGGTCGCAAGTCGGCCATCGCCGAGACCGCCCCCCAGCTGGCCACCAGCGGCACTGTTTGCCCGCCGTGGATTCCTGCCAGTTTGCCCTGCCGCGGCGGCGTCGACGCGGTCGTCACCATCGTCGAGGCGGCGGATTTCGAGTGTCCCTATTGTCTGCGCGTACAGCCGACGCTGGACCGGCTCCTCGAACAGTTTCCCGATCAGGTGCGCATCGTCTGGCTCGACCACCCGCTCTCGTTCCACAAGCGCGCCCGGTCGGCGGCGATCGCCGCCCAGGCCGCCCACCAGCAAGGTCGCTTTTGGGACTATCACGCGCGCCTCGTCGCCGCGCCCCGGGCGCTCGACGCTGCCGATCTGCTCGGCCACGCCCAAGCCCTCGGATTGGACATCAAGCGTTTCGAGGTGGACGTCGCCGATCTCGCGATCGCCGCGCGGGTGGACCGCGCCGGTCGCGTCGCCGCGGCGTTGGGACTCAGCGGCACCCCGAACTTCCTGATCAACGGCGTCAAGCTCGGCGGCGCGCAGCCCTACGAGAAGTTCGAGCAGGCGGTCAAGGAGGCGATCAGCGCCGCTGCCCGCCACACCACCGCTGGCAAGCGCGGTCTGGGCCTGCTCGCCGCGACCGCCTGCGATCGGGCCCCGGAGGTGGGGCCGGGCCTGGTAGCTTGGCTGATGCTTGAGGCCGACCCGCCCGTGGGCGACGCCAAGGCCGCTGGCGGCGCGGACCGTGCCCGTCGACCGGCCGCGGGGGACAAGCCGGACGATCAGATCTGGAACGTACCGGTCGATCCCATCCACGACCAAATCCTCGGCGACAGCACCAAGGCCCTCGTGACGATCGTCGAGTTCAGCGACTTCCAGTGCCCATTCTGCTCGCGGGCTGCGGCCAC
>CALGHC010000846.1 GCA_937915965.1 uncultured Myxococcales bacterium | reverse complement strand
CGATATCGGTGACGAAGGCGATCACGCCTCCGCCGCCGCGGGTACGGCGCCGTTGCGCGGCACGCCGTCACAGCTCTGCTCAAGGCGCTCGAGCAGCGCGCTGTTGGTCAGCAGCTCCTCGACGACCTTGTCGCGACCCTGGCCCAGCATCTCGCCGTCGAGCTTGTACCAGGCGCCGCTGCGGGTGATGACGCCGTCCTTCAGCGCCCGATCGAAGACCTCGCCTTCCCGGCAGAAGCCGCTGCCAAAAACCAGGTCGAACTCGGCGAAGCGCGCAGGAGGCGCGAGCTTGTTCTTGACGACCTTGACCCGGATGCGGTTGCCGTAGTTCTCGTCGCCGCGCTTCAGGGCACCGATCCGGCGCACGTCCATGCGGACTGAGGCGTAGAACTTCAGGGCGTTGCCGCCGGTGGTCACCTCGGGGTTGCCGAAGACCACGCCGATCTTCTGGCGCATCTGATTGATGAAGATCAGCGTCGTGCCGCTCTTGTGGGCGATCCCGGCAAGTTTGCGCATCGCCTTGCTCATCAGCCGCGCGTGCGCGCCAACCGACTGGTCGCCCATCTCGCCATCGATCTCCGCCTTGGGGGTGAGCGCAGCGACCGAGTCGACGACGATGAGGCCAACCTCCCCAGTGCGAACCAGCGCCTCGACAACCTGCAGCGCCTGCTCACCACAGTCGGGCTGCGACACCAGCAGCCGCGAGGGATCGCAGCCGAGGTCGAGCGCGTACTTCAGGTTTAGCGCATGCTCGGCGTCGACCATCGCAGCGACCACGCCCTGCTTCTGGGCCTGCGCGATGATCGACAACGCCAGCGTGGTCTTGCCGCTCGCCTCCGGACCGTAGATCTCGACGATGCGACCGCACGGCACACCGCCGATGCCCAGCGCCTCATCGAGAACGAACGAGCCGGTCGGGTACACCGCGATGTCACCATCGATGGCTCCCCCATCGAGAGGCATCACGATGCCCCGGCCGAAGACGCGCTCGACGCGTTCAATCAAGTGCTGGATGCCGTTCTTGCTTTCCTTGCTCCCCTTGCCTTCTTTGCCTTCTTTGCCTTCCTTGCCTTCCTTGGCTTCTTTGCCTTCCTTGGCCATTTCCTGTCCTCCGTGGGGCCGCTCTCGGACCCGCTGTGCACCACAATCGGCGGCCCCGTGCCGCGCGTTCATGTCGTTTCTGCCCGCCGCTCCGTCGACCGCCTAGCGGCCAAAAGACAGCGCCCGCTCGTCAAAGTGGCGGTAGCCCAGTGCTTCCGCGATGTGGGCAATACCGATGGTGTCGGTGGCCTCGAGGTCGGCGATCGAGCAGGCCACCCGCCAGACGCGATCGTGTGCACGAGGCGAGAGGCCAAACTGGTCCAAGGCCGACAGCAGCAGGCCATGCACGTCGTCAGTCAGCGGGCAGAGCTCGCGCAGCCGTGTCATCGGCACCGTCGCGTTCCAGACCTCGCCCATGTCGCGGTAGCGCTGGCGCTGGCGCAGCCTCGCCGCACAGACCCGGTCGCGAACCACCGCCGACGTCTCGCCATCGGAGAGGCCGCGCAGCCGCTCGGGTGGCAACGGCTCGAGGACGATCTGGATGTCGACGCGATCGAGCAGCGGCCCGCTGAGGCGGCCGCGGTAGCGCTCAAGCTGAGGCGGAGTGCAGACGCAGCGGCGGTTCGAGGCGCCGGCGTAACCGCACGGGCAGGGGTTGAGCGCGCCGACAAGCATCACGTCGGAAGGGAAGCGAACGACCTGGCGGGCGCGTGCCACGGTTACGTTGCGGTCCTCAAGAGGTTGCCGCAGACATTCCAGGACATTGCGACCGAATTCCGGCAGCTCGTCCAAGAAGAGCACGCCGTGATGCGCGAGCGAGACCTCGCCGGGCCGTGGCACCGACCCGCCGCCCACCAACGAGGCGCTGCTGATGGTGTGATGCGGCGCCCGAAATGGACGTTGGGTCAACATACAGGAGTCTGCACCGAGCAGGCCGGCGACCGACCAGACCTTCGTCACCGCGAGGCCCTCCTCGGCGCTCAGCGGCGGCAGTATGGTCGCCAGGCGGCGGGCCAGCATGGTCTTCCCGGTACCCGGCACGCCGCTCATGACGACGTTGTGACCACCGGCCGCCGCCACCTCCAGCGCGCGCTTGGCGCTCTCGTGGCCGCGCACGTCCGACCAACACGGGCCGAGGTACAGCTCGGGCGGCGTCGAC
>CALGHC010000845.1 GCA_937915965.1 uncultured Myxococcales bacterium | reverse complement strand
TCGTCACAGGTGACGGGCTTGTGGCTGCAGCCGGTGTCTGGGTCGCACTTCTCGATGGTGCACTTGTTGCCGTCGTCGCAATCCAGATCGGCGCCCACACAGGCACCCTTGCTGCAGACGTCGGCGCTGCTGCAGACGCTGCCGTCGTCGCAGCTCTTGCCCTCGTTCGCTGCCTGCAGCTGACAGGCCCCTGTCGACGGATTGCATGCGTTCTCCTGGCACATCGACTGGGGCTGGATGGTGCAAAGGACGATCGACACCTCGTTGATGACGCACTTCGGCGCGGCCGGGTCCGACTTGTCGCACATGAGAGTGCCATTGCATGCGTCACCATCTTCGAGCTTCGCGCAGTCGGAGTGGCTCCAACACTCGCAGACCATCTCGCCTGCCTCGCACTTGCCCTTGCTGCAGATGTCGCCGCTGGTACACGGGTTGCCGTCGCTGCAGATCGGCCCGTAGGCCAGGATCGCCTCTGGCGGCACCTGCTCCAAGCGACACTTTGCGCCGGGCACAGGCTCGCCCTCGTCGTCCAGCGGGCAGATCTCCTTGGTACCCTCGACGGGAATCAGGCTGCACTTGCCGTCCTTGGGATCGCAGGCGTTCTTCTTGCACGCCGTGTCGTCGACGGTGGCACAGGTGACGATGGTCGCGGGATTGTCCTTGCACAGGTGCGGCGTGACGCCCTTGTCACAATACGAGGTGCCGTTGCAGAAGTTGCCGTCCTCGTACAGGTAGTTTCCGTCGTCGCTCTTGGCCTGACAGTCCTCGTCGGCGACGCAGACGCAGGTGTTGGCGCCGGCCTCGCACGCGCCCGTGACGCAGACATCACCGCTCGTGCATGGATCGCCGTCGTCACACTGAACGCCTTTTTGTTCTGGCAGGTTGCTGACCTCGGTCCAGCAGACCTGACCTCCGGTCGGCAGGGCGAGGCAGCCCTCGACCACCTTGCCCGTCGGCGTCGCCGCGCACACGCCGGTCTCTGGCACGCATGCGCTCTTCAAGCAGTCGGTGTCATCGACGGTCTTGCAGTGCACCACCGTGGTGGGATTGAGCTTGCAGGCGCCGCTGGTCTTGTCGCAGTACAGGGTGCCGTTGCAAGCGTCGCCGTCGCCGTCGCTGTCCTCGCAGGCGGCGTCGCTGCTACAGGCGCAGATGTCGGTGCCACTGGCGCACTGCAGCCCTTCGCAGTGGTCCCCGTCGGTGCACTTGTTGCCGTCATCGCAAGCGTAGGAGTCGCCGCCCCCGCCAGCGGCGCTGAGCTTCCACGGGCAGTCGGGGCAGCCTTGGCTGACGAGGGCGCGCGGCGTGATCTGGCAGATGCCGACCTTGGGCTGGCAGACGTTCTTCTGACACGCCGTGTCCGCGACGGTGGGGCAAGTGACGGGTGTCGCGGGGTTGATCTCGCAGCTCGGCGGGTTCTTCGCCTTGTTGCAGAACATGGTGCCGTTGCACAGGTCGCCGTCGTCCTGGCTGGCGCAGTCGGCGTTGTTGGTGCAGACGCAGACGTCGGTCTTGCCGCCCTTGCAGGCGCCATCGGCGCAGGCGTCGTCGACCGTGCAGCCGTCGCCGTCGTCGCAGGGCGCGCCGTCCGCGGCCGGCTTCATCGCGCAGGCACCGGTGAGCGCGTCACAGCTGTTGGTGGTGCAGGACGTATCGGAGCCGGCACCGCACTTGACGACCGTCGCCGGGTTGACCTTGCAGCTGTTCTTCGTCTCGTCCTGGATGTCCTTGGCGCAGTAGAGCGTGCCGTTGCACACATCGCCGTCCTCAAGGCCGGCACAGTCCTCGATGGTCTTGCAAGCACAGGGCACCTTGAGGCCGGCGGCGCAGTTGCCTGCGGCGCAGGTGTCGCCAAAGGTGCAGACGTCGCCGTCGTTGCAGCTCACGCCGTCGGCCACTGCGCTAAGCTCGCAGGTGCCGGTGTCTGGGTCGCAGGCGTTCTTCGTGCACGTCGTGTCGCCATCGTCGGCGCAGCTGACCTTCGAACTCGGGCTGATGCGACAGGTCCAGGGCAGGGTCTGAATGTCGCAGTAGTGACTACCAAGGCAGAGATCGTCGCTGTCGAGCGGCGTGCAGTCCGCCTGGGTCTTGCACGCACACTGATTGGCCGGTCCTGGGCTGCACAGGCCCTGCTCGCAGGTGTCGCCGACCGTGCAGACGTCGCCGTCATCGCACGGAGCCATTTCGTGTACCGACTGAACGACACAGGCGCCGGTGCCCGGGTCGCACTGACTCTGGGCACACCAGGTGTCGGCGCTGTGGTCGCAGACGACGGCGACGCCGGTGTCGAGGATGCATCGGTAGGGGAGCGTGGCCTTGTCACAGACGCCCTTGCCGACGCAAGCGTTGCCAGCGATCCCCACGCAGTCGTCGTCGATGTGGCATGCGCATACGTCGACACCGGGTACGCAGGTGCCGGAGACACACGCGTGGCCGACGGTGCAAGGGTCGCCGTCGTCGCAGTCCGCCAGCGTGACGCAATCGGTCGCGACCGCCGTGTCCGGGGCGGCAGCGACCACCTCGCCGGCGTCAACAACGGTGGCGTCGACAACGGTGGCGTCGACAACGGTGGCGTCGACGACGCCGTCGCTGGTACCGGCCGGATCTGTGGCCTCGCCGCAACCCAGAGGCGCGGCCACGACGGCGAAGAGAAGCGCGCTCAGCGTAGCGGACTCGAAGTTACTCATGTGAATACCCGAAATTGTGGCAAGGTCATCGCCCACCGGCAAACCGCTATCGAACCAACCCATCATCTTGAACGCCGTGGCAAAGGCAGAGTGCAGCGCTTGGCCCGCGGCCGCAATGACCAATCGCCATTGAGGAGCGCCAGCTTGGCATGCGGCGCGTCCGCCAGGCCGATGGTCACGTGAGTGGTGCGGCTCCACCGTCGCTGCCGAACCAGCCTCGCCGCCAAGCCCGATTCGGGCTGAGCTGTGGCCCGCGCGATCCGAGTTGTTGCGCTAGGGCTTCTGCGCCGCCGCGATCGCCTCGAGGATCGTCGTCGTCTCGTATCCCCATCCTGCGTGGCGGATCACGCCGGCGGCGTCGACGACGTAGAGGATCGGCAACGGCGGCCCCCACAGAGGGGTCTGGCCGAGGACCACATCGACAACGGAGGACCAGTCGTGGCCGTCCGTGGTCGTGAGCGGCGAATAGGTGATCGGGAAGGGCAGCGCCAGCACACCGGTCTCAGGCGTGAGCGCTGGGGTATCCCAGGGGTTGATGGCGGCGGCCGCGATCTTGCCCGAGGCGACCAGCGGAGCGAGGTCGCGTCCAGCGGCGGCGAGGGCAAAGAAGGCCACAGGACAGCT